>NZ_DASZBY010000074.1:0-12077 GCF_035943795.1 Aliidongia sp.
TGAGTGACGGGCGCGCACACGCGCTTTACACACGCGTTTCGGCTCGGTGCCGGTGGGTTTGGCACAACGCAGTTCCGGTTCGGTGTAGGGCCGCCGCCCTTCTTCTGTAGCGCGCCGATCGCTTTGGCACAGCTCGGTTTCGCCCAGGCCCCAAGGAATGGAGCTACCCTCATCTACCCTATCAGGCCGTATAGGCCATTTCCGCAAACGGACCGAAGCTGTGTAAAAACGCGAGTGAACCTGCTAGAATCGGCTCGATTTCGGAGGGCCGGTCACGGGGCGTTTCGTTGAGGGAGAAGACCGAGCTCAGTCGTTTTTGTTGCCGCCATCCCGCCATGATTACGTGACCGAGGACAACCCGGCTTGAGTCGTTGAAGCGAGATGAGCCTCCACGTTCTGGCCTACAACATGAAGAGGATGATCCAAATCCTCGGGGTTCAACCGCTCCTCAAGGCAATCAGGGCCTAACCGCGCCGGCCAATGCACTGACGCCAGGGGCCGCAGACGTTGAATTTAATAAGCCCCGTTGACAACGGAGCGCGTTTTTTACACGGCCTCGACCCGGAGCGGCACTCGATCGCTCGTCATGCGGGAGCAACCCGGGGAGCGATGCCGTCGGTTGCGCTACGACCGATCGCCCGGACGGCCGAGCGCGTCTTCCAACAGCGCCACATTGCGCAGGTTCGCCTTCCAGCACACGTCGAGCACGTCGCCCAGGATGGGAACCGCGCCCAAGGCGGCCTCGATGACGATGTTGAGCATCATGCGGCCGAGGAGGCGCTTCGGGGCATGCAATCGGGTCGCCTCCACGACGAAATAGAGCGACACGATCGCCAGCGCGGCATCGCCGACACCCGGCGGCAGGCCGATCAGACTATTCAGGCCGAATCGGAACCGGGTGCCGGGCACGCGAAGCGCCGCGTCGATCAACCAGGCGACCTTGCGCAAGCGTCGCAAGCGTTCGGCCGTCAGATCGTCGGGTATCGGCGGATAAGGATCGGGCATGCCTGATGAACGCCGTATGCCCATTGGCGTTGCGCGACTGACGCATTCCCGCGATAAGCTCGCCCAGTCACGGAAGTGGAGATGCCGATGCTGGGAGTCATGAACGAAGCCGAATTCGCCGATCCCCGGCGATACGATCGCTGGCGCGCCAAGGCGATGGGCTGGGACGAGGTCGGGCGAAGCGCCGAGGGCGGAATGCACGACATGCGCGAGATAAAGATCCGGCGCGGATCGGTGCTGTTCCGCATCGGTCACTCGAGGAGCGATCGCGGCGCGGTGCCGGACGCGATCAACCTCAGCAGCCCCTGGTGGATGTCGGACGAATCCTTCCTCGACCTCTGCTCGTCGGTGAGGATCATCGGCGGCGAGCTTCAGTCGCTCGGGCGTTACAAGCTGTCGGTCGCGGAGCGCTACGGGGTGTTCGACACGGTCTTCCAGGTCGTGACATCCGGGGCGCTGGGCGCGTTTCGCGGCGCGGGCGTTCCCGTCTTCGAGGGGGGCTCCAATGGGCAGCCGCTCCGGCCGCTCGCCTGGCCGGGGCGCGAAATTCCGCAATATTTCATTCCCGGGCTCCGCGATCTCGATAGCAACAAACCCACCGGCCTCGCCGACAAGACGTTCGTCCCGCGCCCGGCCATGCCCGTGAGCACCTGGATGCAGCATCTCGACCGGCTCATCGCGCGCTGAGCGTTCCTCTGCCCGACACACTTGTCACTCCCGCTGATCCGCTGCCGGACGCTAATCGATGTCACGGCCATCGACCGGCCCGCCGGGTTGGCCAAGGCACGGAGCAGGAGGAGTGAACGCGATGACGATGTCCAGGACCGGAACACGGCAGGAATGGCTGGCAGCCCGGCTCGAGTTGCTCGAGGCGGAGAAAGAACTGACCCGGCGCAGCGACGCCGTGGCACGGCAGCGGCAGGCGCTGCCTTGGGTCCGGGTCGACAAGGAATACCGGTTCGATACCGTCGCCGGGATCGTCTCGCTGGCGGACCTCTTCGAAGGGCGCTCGCAGCTGCTCGTCTACCACTTCATGTTCGGGCCGGACTACAAGGCGGGATGCCCTTCGTGCTCGGCGATCGCGGACGGGTTCGACGGCTCCGTCGTTCATCTGGAAAACCACGACGTGACGCTCACCGCGGTGTCGCGGGCGCCGCTCGCCACGCTGCAGGCGTACGAACTCAGGATGGGCTGGTCGTTTCCCTGGGCGTCATCGCTCGACAGCGACTTCAGCCTCGATTTCTGCACCTCGTTCACCGAACAGCAGCAACGGACCGGCGCCATCGACTACAATTACCAGCGCGAGGCGCCGTGGACGGACCACGGGATAGGCGACGCGCTGACGAAACGCGGCGAGGGGCCGGTCGCCGAGATCGCGGCCATGACCGGAACCGACGTGGCCACCTACACGCGCGAGCGGCCGGGCCTGAGCGCATTCGTGCTTGAAGGCGGCGTGGTCTATCACACCTACTCCACCTATTCCCGGGGCGTGGATGGCCTGTGGGGCATGTATCAATGGCTCGACCGCGCGCCCCGGGGACGCAACGAGACGAGTACCTGGTTCCGCCGCCACGACGAATACGGCAAGGGCTGAAGTAGGGCACACAAAGGAGTGGCGTCGGATGTCGCTTCGTTCCGAGGCCGCAGATCATCCGCGCGCAAGGCGGTCGAGGACCATGGGTGTCATGGCCTGCAACTGACCCTGCAGTTGCGGATTGGCGAGATCATGGACAGCATTGGCGACCGTCTCTTCGTGCCCTGGCTCAAACTGGATGTCCTCGCGACCCTCAATCAGATTTGCCCAGGCCTCGACGGTGCTGCAATCCAGCTCGCCGTCGGAAAATCGCTGCAGGACCGAAATCAAATCGCTCCGCGTGAGGGTAGCCAGCGGATCGGAATCCCAGCCGAACGTCGCCAAAGCCGTTTTGAGAACGGCCACGGAAGCGTCCAGCTGAACAAGTGAGATGAGGATTTCTTGTCGGCTCATTGTGATCAGCCTAACAGGGCCTCGTCAGTCTCGAAAGTGATAGAGTGAGGAGCGAATACATACCCGTTCGCGCCTGGGGAGTCAGGCTGAGAGCGACAAATTTTTCTAATGGGTCGTCCGAGTTTTGCTCGTTTGCCCGCCGACGAAGTGCCGCGCGAGAGTGCGCGCGTCACCGGGTGGGAGGAATGAATGGGTACGACGCGTCGCGCGCAGCACGGAGCGGCTTCGATGGTTTTGAGTCTGTCTGTGCTGCTGCTGCCGGCAGGTAGCCAGGCGGCCGACCAAAGGGCCGGCATCGAGCAGGTCGTCGCGCAGGCGATCCGGCCGATGATGGAGCGGTATGGCGTTCCGGGGATGGCGGTGGGCCTCGTCGTGGACGGACAGGAGTACGTCTATACCTATGGCGTGGCGTCCAAAGCGACGGGGCAGCCGGTTTCGGCCGACACGCTGTTCGAGATCGGCTCGCTCAGCAAGACCTTCACCGCGACCCTCGCGTCCTATGCGCAGGTCGACGGCAAACTGGCGCTGACGGACGTGGCGAGCAAATACCTGCCGTCCCTCAGCGGCAGCAACTTCGATAAGGTGAGCCTGCTGAATCTCGGCACCCACACGTCCGGCGGCCTGCCGCTGCAGGTTCCGAACGAGATCACCACAGATGCTCAGCTGATGGCGTATTTCCGGAACTGGCAGCCGGCACACGCGGCCGGCACCTACCGGATCTATTCCAATCCAAGTATCGGGCTGCTGGGGCTGATCGCGGCGCAGCGCATGGACCAGGGCTTCGACGCGGTGATGGAAGGCAAATTGTTTCCGGCCCTGGGCATGAAAAACACTTATCTGCAGGTTCCGAAGTCGCAGATGGAAAACTATGCGCAGGGCT
Source organism: Aliidongia sp. (assembly GCF_035943795.1). NCBI lineage: Bacteria > Pseudomonadati > Pseudomonadota > Alphaproteobacteria > Rhodospirillales > Dongiaceae > Aliidongia > Aliidongia sp. The sequence continues at coordinate 3,873 of NZ_DASZBY010000074.1, forward strand.
ATACGACGAAGGACGCGCCGATCCGGATGGCCCCCGGGATGCTCGCGTCGGAGGCCTATGGCGTCAGGACGACGGCCGGCGCAATGCTTCGCTTCATCAAGGCGAACATGGGGATGATCGATCTCGATGCGAACCTGCAGCGGGCGATCATGGATACGCACACGGGATATTATCGGATCGGCGCGATGACGCAGGATCTGATCTGGGAGCAATACCGCTATCCGGTCGAACTGCGGGACCTGCTGGCGGGGAACTCCAGCCAGATCAGCTACGAAGCCAATCCGGCGACCGCCCTCGACCCTCCATCGCCACCGCGGGGCGACGTGCTGATCGACAAGACGGGGTCGACGAACGGCTTTGCGGCCTATGTGGCTTTCGTCCCCGGAAAACGGCTCGGCATCGTCCTGCTGGCCAACAAGAACCATCCGATCGCCGCGCGGGTGACGGCGGCCTACGACATCCTGACGCGGCTGGGCGGCGCGTCGCAAAACTGATGGGAAATAAATCCGTGGGCATGTCGGAAGCACGCCGGACCGATCGTCATTTGTAGGAGCCGCAGCCTTCGCTGACGGCGACAGTCAGGAAGGAACCGAGATGTCCGATGTAAGGCCGGTCCCGGAAGGGATGCACACGGTGACGCCGCATCTGGTTTGCGCGAATGCCGTCGATGCGATCGCGTATTACGAGAAGGCGCTGGGTGCGGTCGAGGTCGGCCGGTTGGCCGGTCCCGATGGAAAAATCGCTCACGCCGCGCTCAGGATCGGCGATTCGACGGTATTCCTGACCGACGAGATGCCGCAGTGCGGCCTGCTCGGCCCGACGGCACGCAATGGATCGTCGGTCACGATCCATCTCTCCGTCGATAACGCCGATGCGGTGCTCGCGCGGGCGGTCGCTGCCGGTGCCGAGGTCGCGATGCCGATCTGGGACGCGCCCTGGGGCGATCGCTACGGTCAGTTCCGTGACCCGTTCGGCCATTCCTGGGCCGTCGCGACCCACGTCCGGGACGTGACGCCCGAGCAGATCCGGGAGGCCGTGCACGCGATGTGCGGCTGAAAGATCCCAATCGCGGGCGATGCTCCTCAGGCACCACCCGCGATTGGCCGTCGATCGATTAAAATCATGTCGATTCATGCGGAACCGTTTGCTCCTCCATGGGTTCTACGAGTGAACTCAAAGCTGGAGATCCGATATGGGACACCATTCGGTCATGGGCACGGCAGGGCGGCTCCACAGCAAGGCGGGCGCGTTTCCCGGGGATTCGCACGCGAAATTCCCCAGCAAGGCCCGCGATTTCGCGGAAGCCGTCACACGGTTCTACGAGGATGCGGCAGAGCGGCTCGGCGGCATGCCACTGATGATCCTGTTGGCAGCGAGCGCCGCCGGCCTGGCGATCGGCGCCTTTCTCAACGACTATCAATAGCCCCGCCGGCATCGTAGCGCGGGCTTATCCGGCAATCGGCCCGGCCGCCTCGGCATGCCCGTCGAATTGGGGCAGTTCGTCGGTGATCGTGAACCAGGGCGCCTTTGATCCGACGAAGATATGCGCGGTCGGAGGCCTAGCCCCGTCGTGAACCATCGAACAGAGGTAGGAACCACACTTGCTACACCGCGGTTTTGGCCCGTGGAGCGTGCGAGTCGTCGTCGCAGCGACGTGGTTCGATTCAGTCATCAACTCTCCGATTTTTCCCAACGAGACGGCTTGGTATGCCCATCATGGGTATCGAAGGACGCGGCGAAAGGCAGTCGTTCGACCTTTGTACCAGTCGCGACAGGCCTCGGTTGAAAATAGCCCTTTACCGTCTGGACACACTCCGAGAAGGCGCCTAAACCGATGCTGACCGCCGATGGCGCGTCGCTCCGATTTTCCTCATCACCACCCCCCAAAGATGCTCGTCCGCCGCCCTTTTCGGGGCTGGTTCCATCTGGAAGGGCTCTCTGCCTGAAGCGTTCTTGCAGGGAATGCGAGATACCAAATGTTTGCGATCGGCCGGTTGGGTTTTTGTCTCGGCGCTCTGGCGCTGTCCCTCGTTCCGTCGCCCGGTCGTGCCGCCGACAGCCGCAATATCGCGGTGTTCGGCGATTCCCTGGCAGATGGTGCCTGGGCCGGGTTGCATCAGGAGCTGCATCCCGACGACAAGCTGTTTCGCGACAGCAAGGTCGGGACCGGCCTCACCAAGCCGGACATCCGCAGCTTCGTCGATGGCTTCGCCGATACGTTGGACCGCGACCACGTCACTGTCGCCGTCGTCATGTTCGGCGCCAACGACGAGGAAAGCCTGCGCGACGACGATCACAAGGGCTTCGTCTTCCAGTCTCCTGGCTGGACCCGGGTCTATGTCAGCCGCATCGAACAGATCATCGAGGCCTGCCGACAGCATAAGGTGCGGGTCATCTGGGTCGGCCTGCCGGTCCTGCGCGACGACACGCTGAACAAGGGCGCGCTGTTCCTGAACGGACTGCTCCAGGATACGGTTGTGAAGAACGGGGGGACGTTCGTTTCGCTGACGGAGGATTTCAAGGGCTCGGATGGCGCCTTCGCCTCCCATCTGCCCGATGCGAAGGGGGAGTTGCGCGAGGTGCGGCTGCAGGATGGCGTCCACTTCACGTTTTACGGCTACGGCCTGATCGCCAAAAAAATCTACAAGGAACTGGCGGTGGTGCCCGCGACGGCGGCCCATGATGCGCCGCCTGCCGCCGGGCCGCAGAACTGACCGCGCCGCGGACGGCGATGCCGACCAGACCCGGCGGGGGCTTGAAGCTGTTGGGCAGGTCGCTGGCTGCGGTGGCGCTGCTGCTGTTGATCGGCTGCGAACCGGTCGAGCGTGGGGTCTCCGCGCCGGCACGAACCGGTCCTGCTCCGGACGGTGCGTCCGCGCTCGTGCCGCAGGACGTGGCTTTCCGGTCTTCCTATGACCCGCTGGATGTCTTCTTCTTCCAGATGGAGGCGCTGCGCACCGGCAAGCAGCAGCATGTCCGGATCATCCAGCTTGGCGACAGCCATACCGCCGCGGACTTCCTCACCGGCGAGTTGCGCGACCGGCTGCAGGCCAAGTTCGGCAATGGCGGCATCGGCGCCCGTGCGGCGGGGGTGCCGTACGAAGGCATCCGCAAGAAAGACATGCTGGTCAGCCAGGCGGGGCGGTGGCAGTACCACAACAGCCTGACCGACCATGAATTTTCCGACTACGGCATCAGCGGCTTCACCGCGGTCAGCAACAGCCCGGACGCCAGCCTGTCGCTGGCCGTGACCGATCCGCGGGGTTTCGACAGCGGCTACGTCGATTTCGTCCGCCGGCCGGGGGGCGGAAAGCTCGAGGTCTACCTGGACGACCATCTGGTCGAAGCCTTCCAGGTTGCCGGTCCGGCCGGCACGCTCGGCCGCGCCCAGGTCGTGGCGCCGAACGGCGGTGCCCACACGATGCGGGTCGTCGCCGACCGCAAGGGCATCGAGATCCTGGCCTGGGATACGGAGCGCGACGATCCGGGCATCGTGCTCGACAGTTTCGGCGTGGTCAGCGCCACTGCCGGCATCGTCGACAATTGGCAGGGTTCGCTGGCGCGCCAGGAACTGGGCCTGATGCGTCCGGCTTTGGTCATCCTTGCCTATGGCACCAACGAGGGCGCCCAGATCAATTTCGATCCCGCCGCCTACCAGGCGGATTTCGCGGGCGTGCTCGACAAGCTGCGGCACTGGGCGGGACCGAGCTCCCTGCTGGTGGCCGGCCCGACCGACGGCAGCCGGCAGGGCAAGAACTGCAACGCCGGGTGTCCGTGGAAGACCCTGCCGGCCCTCGACATGGTCCGCCGGCTGCAGTTCGATGAAGCGGTACGTCATCAGGTGGCGTTCTGGAACGGTGCCGAGATCCAGCGACGGTCCGGCGGCATCAATGCCTGGGCCGCGATGGTGCCGCCGCTCGCCCGGCCGGACCATATCCATTTCACGCCGGCCGGCTATGCCTTGCTGGGCCAGGATCTCTATCGCTGGCTGACCGACGGATTGGCCGCCTATCCCCGCGCGCGCCGCGCGAACGCGGCGCCGCTATGATCTCCGCGTCCATCACCGGACGAAACGCCCACCGACCGCTCAGGACGCCGGGACATGCTGTTCCCAACGCTTAATTTCGGCCTGTTCTTTTTGGCCGTCTTCTTCGTGTCCTGGGCTCTGGTGCGGCTGCCGCGAACCCGCCTCGCGTTCCTGATCCTGGTCAGCTACGGCTTCTATGCCGCGTGGGATTGGCGCTTCTGCTTCCTGCTCGGCGGCAGCTCGGTGTTCAACTGGCTGATGGGGCATCTGATCCATCGAGCGACCGGCGACGGTCGGCGCAAGCTGCTGGTTTCGCTGGCGATCGCACTCAATCTCGCGCTGCTCGGATTCTTCAAATACTTCAACTTCTTCCTGAACTCGGCCAACGCCCTGATCGAGACGCTGAAGCTGGGCCGGGACATTCCCTATCTGGAGATCGTGCTGCCGGTCGGCATCTCGTTCTTCACTTTCCACGGCATCTCCTATGTGGTCGACATCTACCGGCGGAAGATCTCCCGCCCGGCCCGGCTCAGCCACATCCTGTTCTACATCGCATTCTTCCCCCAGCTGGTGGCGGGGCCGATCGTCCGTGCCTCGCATTTCCTGCCGCAGATCGCGGCGCCGGTGGACCCGCACGACATCCGTGCCCGGCGGGCGCTGCTGCTGATCCTGGGCGGGCTGTTCAAGAAGGTCGTGCTGGCCAACTATCTGGCGACCGGTCTCGCCGACGACGTGTTCTTCGACCCGACACAATACGGCGCCTGGGACATCCTGCTGGCGAACTACGGCTATGCCGCCCAGATCTATTGCGATTTCAGCGCCTATACCGACATCGCGATCGGCATCGCGGCATTGCTAGGCTACCGCTTTCCGGTGAATTTCAACCAGCCGTACCGGGCAGTGGGTTTCCAGGATTTCTGGCAGCGTTGGCACATCTCGCTGTCGTCATGGCTGCGCGACTACCTCTATATTTCCTTGGGTGGAAACCGCCGCGGCGCGTGGATGCGCTACCGCAACCTGGCGCTGACCATGCTGCTGGGCGGGCTATGGCACGGCGCCTCGTGGAATTTCGTGATCTGGGGCGGGCTGCACGGCTTGGCGCTGATCATCGAGCACCGGTTCTTCAAGGGTGGCCTCAAGCCGGCGACGCTGACACCGGGCCGCAAGATCGCGGCCACGCTGGTCACGTTCCATCTGGTCTGCCTGACCTGGGTCTTCTTTCGGGCCGCCGATTTCGGCCACGCCTGGTCGTTCATCGCAGGCTTCGCCCGGATCGGGACGGCGCCTACGCTGGCAACCCCCTTCAACCTGGGACTGCTCAGTCTGTCCATGTCGCTGCATTTCCTGCCGCCGGACTGGGTGGCGCGGCTGGAGACGTCGATGGCCCGCGTTCCCTTGGTGGCCTGGGGTGCGGTTGCCGGCGCGCTGATCGTCGCCATCGACAGCCTGGGGCCGAGCGGCATGGCGCCCTTCATCTATTTCCAGTTCTGAGCCATGGATAAAGAAACCCCCGCCATCGTCTATCAGAGGCAGATCGAAACGGTCGAGGATGCCCTGCCATCGGGTCTGCCGGGCGTGTGCGCGGCGGTGGCGGCCGGCAGCATCGTGGCGCTGGTCCTGGGCTCCAAGGATCTGTTGGCCTGGGTCAACAACCTGCCGATCGGACCGTTCAGCGACTACCTGCTGCTGGTGGCGCAAGCCTGGCAGGACCAGATGGTCCATGTCCGCGTCACGGGATATTCCGACACTCTGCACAAACTGCTTTCGGCCTTGCAGGCGCTGCGCTGGCGCTCCGGTTAGCCGCGGCTCAGTTCGTGGCCTTGACCGCGGGGCAAGCGTTCATGACGATCAGCAGGCCGTTCCGATTGGCGATCATGCCGGTGCCGGCCGCGACGGCGAAGGCGACGGCGCAGCCGTCGTTCGAGACCACGGGCTGCTCGATGGCGCCGCTCAGCACCTGCTGCGCACTGTCACCGCTGACCCGGTAGAGCCCATAGCTGTCGGCCGCGAAGAAGACGCCGGACCTGGTCGGCAAGGGCTGGGGAACGGCGCGGACATAGGGGCCGAACGGAATGCAGGCCTCGCCGGCCTCTCCATTGTCCGGCGCGATCAGCCAATAGGGCAGGCAGTTGGTCTTGGACCAGCGCCGCTCGACGGCGCCCTGCATCTCGGGCAGGCGGTCGGCGGCGCTGACTACGAATTTGCCGACCTGCGGCAGGAAGGTGCCGCGCAGGTGGATCCGCGCGTCGATGCGAACCGGCGGCTTCACCATCTGGGGACCGGCGCCCGCGGTCAGCGAAACGAAGCGTTGCGTCGATGGAGCCCCGAGACGGCTGGGACCGAGGGTCAGGATCGTGTCGCCACCGTTGGACACCAGCAGGGTCGACAGGTCGAGGCCGCAGCCATGCATGATGCGCGGCGTCAGTTTGGACCAGTCGATCACCTGGAACCCGCCGCTCGCCGAGACCACGCCCACCTCGTCGCCCCGATCGCCGACCAGCACCGGCGTGCCGTCGCCCAGCACGCAGACGCGCGAGAACCGGACGGCCTGGGGAATGGTGGCAAGGGTCTTGGGCGCCCCGGGCCGCCAGCTCGACAGCACGCCCTCACCATTCTGGCGGAGGGCCAGGATCAACAGCGCGCCGTCACGGCCCCAGGCAAACACCGGCAGCTTCGTGCTGTCCGACGGGATGTCGATGGTCGTGAAGGCGACGCCGTCGGGCAGGGCCGCCGTCGTGGAGGAATTATCGAGAAAGGATTTGCGGATCGGATGCGAGACGGCCGTCGGGTCGATCGTCGGGCGCTGCGTCATCTGCTCCAGATCGGCGATGCGCTCGGCATATTCGTCGAGGAAACAATCGATGTAGCCCGGCCGCGTCTGATCGGTCAGGACCGTGTATTTGCTGATCTGGCACTCGCTGTTGCGCTCGACGATCCAGCTTCGTTCGTCGGCCTTGAGGCTCGCCACGTGGGCAGGCACGGTCGAGGCGGCGAGCGCCGCCCGATAGGCGGTCGACAGGTCGGTGTCGGCATTCTGCAACAAGGGGGTGGCACAGATCAGCTGTTCGTCGACGCCCGGTGCCTTGGCGCAACTGAAGCTCGGCGCCGGCGACGTTTTGGCAGGGGATGCAGCCTCGGCGGCCGGGCCAGCTGCGTGGCCGGCCAACGGTCCCGCGGACAGGCCGGCGAGGGTTGCCGCGACGGCCCAGCCAATGAACGAGAGTCGCATCAGGCGCATGTCTTTCCGAGGCAAGGCACCGGCATCGGGTCTCAACTCTACGGGCGAGGTCGGAAGGGAGCGCTGCGATCGTCGGGCAGGCCCAGGGAGGAGGGCGTCGCATCACGGCGAGCCGACCCTCCGTTACTGCCCGACTTTAAACCGTTTTGCCAGAGCGGACGACAGGTTTCATACCCTGGTATAGCGCGGGGCGGCGCCCATGGTGCCGATCCCGAAGTCGAAACGGCATTCGATCGGCAAAGGCGCATCCCAAGGTTATGCGTTCGTCGGGCGGTGTCGACCCAAAGTGTCGGAAATCTTAACAATTTGGCCGGATGCGCGACAGAGGCTTGTTAATTATATCTAAGCAAATCAATGATTTGATTGTTCTGGCACGATGCATGCAAAGCTGGTTGTGCACGGACTTTAACGCGCTGGTGTCTAAAAGAAAAGTCGCCAGCTTATTTTAGGAAATTGATTATGAAGATGAATCTTGCTGGCGTCGCTTTCGGCGCCCTGATGGTTGGTTTGGTCGGCGCCGGCGAAGCCAAGGCCGATGCGGTCGCGATTGCCACGATCGACGTCACCTCGGCGACCCTGAGCGCCACGGGCCTCGACGGTACCGCTCTCGACATCACCCAGGTCCTGACCCATCTGTCGACGAACGGCGCCAGCCTGTCGGCCACCGCCAGCGTCGCGCCCTACGGCACGGGCAACGAAGGCCCGTACACCGCGTCCAACGCCGGTGCCGTTTCCGTGACCAACACCGGCACCGTGACCGAGACCGCGACCCCGGCTTCGATCGGCGGCAGCACCTCGTCCTCGACCTCGTCGATCACCGGCTCGCTGCTGACGGGCGGCGTCACCAACGCCATCGCCACGACCCAGCTGAACCTGCTGAACGGCACCCAGGGCAACGCCAACCAGGCGAAGACCGACACCCAGACCCAGTTCACCTTCA
>NZ_DASZBY010000075.1:0-27698 GCF_035943795.1 Aliidongia sp.
AAGAGCCGATCGCAGGATCGGGCGAGGTTCCTCGCCGGCGTGGTCGCGACACCGAGCAGAAGCCCGGACTGGGCGCCATCAGGCGACACGTACCAGGCAGACAGCGGCGCCGGAGACATCCCGAACGCCGACACTTCACGCACGATGGCTATATCCGGCGTTCCCCTCGGCAATTTCAGGAGCACGGCCAAGCCGGGGGCTGCAACGCGATCGACGCCGACGGATGCCTGAAGGCAATCCAGCAGTGCCTGCCGCTTGGCGGCATAGGCGCGCTTGGTGCGCCGGAGATGGCGCATATAGTGGCCTTCGTGCATGAACTCGGCTGTTGCGAGCTGCACTGCGGGACCGGGCGGCGGCGCGAGGCACGCTGCCACCTCCGCGAACCGGGAGATCAGTTCGATCGGTGCGATCAGAAAGCCGAGCCGAACCGTCGGACTGATCGTCTTGCTGAACGAGCCGATGTGAATGACGCGACCGTCCCGGTCGAGCGACGCGAGCGCCGGGGCGGCCCTGCCCATGAGTTGCAGCTCGCTCAGATAGTCGTCTTCGATCACCCAGACCTGGTTCGCGGCCGCCCATTCGAGCAGACGGAAGCGCCGCTCGAGTGACAGGGTGGAGCCGAGCGGCGCCTGTTGACCGGGCGTGACGACGACGAGCTTCGCGTCGGGATGGTGGCGCAGGCCATGATCGACATCGATGCCGTCGGCATCGACCGGGATCGGTGCCAGGGACATGCGTGCGAGCTCGAGCCCCTTCCTGGCGAACGGGAATCCAGGATTCTCGACCCAGGCGGTATGTCCGCTCAGGCCGAGAACGGTGAGCGCCAGACCGAGCCCTGCGCTGAATCCTCCCGTAACGAGGATCTGCGCGGGCGAGCAAGTGATGCCGCGCGCCACCGCGAGATAGCCAGCGATTTCTCGCCGCAGATCCAGTTCGCCGCGAGGATCGGGATAGATGGGGGGAGCGGTCGCCTCGGCACGGACCGCGTGCGCGCGGATGCGGGCCAGCAATGTCGCCGGAAAGGTCTCGGTTGCCGGCACACCCATCTGGAAGAGCGCAGGTCCCTGCGTCATCTCCCGATAGATCTCCATGAACGAGCCCGCATCCGGCGGCGGTTCGCTCCTTACGACGGCTCGAGGACGTTGTGCCACGCGCGTGCCCGTCGCCCGCGAGGCCTCGATCAACTGGGCGGCGGCCAGTTTCTCGTATGCCGTCCGCACGGTACCGCGCGCAACACCCAGTTGGGCAGCGAGATCCTGCCATGAAGGTAAGCGCGCGCCGGGCCCCAGCACCCCGCCCTCGATGGCCGCCGTCACCCCTCGTCGGATCTGCTCGGCCAAAGGGACCTTTGCCGTACGATCGAGGTTCAGATTCAGCGGCCTGTTCACGCTGCCGTGGTGCATGATTTCTTCGTATTCTTGATACTTTTTTCTAGCCCAGCACAGGGCATCTTTAGCCTCACGGAAGGAGAAAGTCCATGAAGGTCCACACCATCCTCGCTGCCACCGGCGCCGCCCTCGCCTTTGCCGTCGCGGGGTCCGCTTCAGCCCATGACGGTCGAGCCGAAACGGTCACACCCAGGTTCGACCAAGCGATCCCGAACATTCCCGGCAAGTCGCTCGTCGTTCTGGAAGTCGACTATGCGCCGGATGCAGCTTCGCCGCCGCATACCCACGCCAAGTCCGCCTTCATCTACGCCTACGTGGTCTCGGGTGAGATCGAGTCGAAAGTGAACGACGGCGAAACCCGCATCTACCATGCCGGCGAGAGCTGGTCCGAACCGCCCAACGCGCGCCACTCGATCAGCCGCAACGCGAGCAGGACCAGGCCAGCGAAGTTGCTCGCAGTCTTCGTCGTCGATTCCGACGACAAGGCGCTCGTCACCCCCATCAAGTGAACCCCGAAAGGATCAGAACGATGACCAGGCGACTCGATTACAACCAGATCGCACCCAACGGGGCCAAGGCCCTCGGCAGCGTTTACGGCTATGTCGTGCAGAGCGGCCTACCGGGCGAACTGGTGGATCTCGTCTATCTGCGGGTCTCGCAGATCAACAACTGCGCCTATTGTCTCGACATGCACACTCGCGACCTCCTCAAGAGAGGGGTGAAGGTCGAGAAGCTGGCGCTGGTGCAGGCTTGGGAGGAAGGCGGCAGTCTCTTCAGCGCGACCGAACGTGCCGCGCTTGCCTGGGCAGAGAGTGTGACGCGTGTCGCCGAGACCCGCGTGCCGGATAGCGCCTACGAAGCCGCGCGGGCCGTTTTCGATGAGAAGCAACTCGTCGACCTCACGATCGCGATCGGCCTGATGAATACCTACAATCGCATGGCCATCAGCTTCCGGAACACGCCGCAGGCCGTCCTGGAGAATTGAGCCCGCGCTGCGGCGAGCTCGGGTCAACGATGAGGAAGCGCCATGATGCACGAACAGATATCGGGAGTGCGCATCCCCGACACTAAAATCGCGCGCGAAGTCACCCAGTTCATTCGCGACATCGAGGGCGATCTGCTCTTCCATCACTCGGTCCGGGTATATTTCTGGGGCGCCTTGACGGGAAACCGGAGGAAGCTGAGCTTCGATCCGGAACTGCTCTACACGGCCGCCATGTTCCACGACATCGGCCTCACGACACGCTATGAGGGCAGCCAGCTCCGCTTCGAAGTGGATGGCGCGAATGCTGCCCGTGAATTTCTACAGGGGCACGGCATTTCCGAACGCGATATCGAGACGGTCTGGAACGCCGTCGCTTTCCACACGACGCCGGGCATACCCCAGCACATGCGTCCCGAGACTGCGCTGGTGCAAGCGGGAGCCGGCATGGACGTGACCGGCCGCGGCTATGACCAGTTTCCGGACGAACAGCGTCAGGCCGTCATCGCCGCCTTCCCCCGCGGCGACGACTTCAAGCATGGGATCATCGACGCATTCTATCAGGGCATGAAGCATCGTCCCGACAGCACCTTCGGAACTTTCAACGACGACGTCCTGGCATTCAAGGATCCGAACTTCCGGCGGGTCGATATGTGCAGCATCATCCTTGCGTCGAAATTCGAGTAGCTCAGCGGGTGGCGACGAAGAACAGTCGGGGGAACGGCAACAGCGCGGTGCCGTCCGGGTAGGTCGGATAGGCCTCGGCGACTGCGGCCTGATATCGGACGAGAAAGCCTGCGCGCTCGGCTTCGTCGAGCGGACCCAGGAATGGGCGCAAGCCGGTGCCCTTGAACCATTCGACGATCGCGCCGCCGCCGCCGGCCAGCGGGTGGTAATAGGTCGTGCGCCAGATATCGACCTTGGCGCCGGTCGCGCGCAGTTCGCGATAGTACCAGTCCACCTCGTGCCGCGGCGCCCGCGCGTTGGCGGCATCCACGAGCTTGGGCGTCCACGGCCCGTCCGCCGCGACCGCGCGCATCAGGCGGTGCGCCGGTTCCTCCAGATTGTCCGGCATCTGCACCGCGAGGTGGCCGCCCGGAGCCAGCTTGCCGATGAGCGCCGGCAGCAGCGCCGCGTGGTCCGGCACCCATTGCAGGGCGGCGTTGGACAGGATCACGTCGAACGGCCCCGGATTGCGCCAGGAGGCGATGTCGTCGACCTCGAAATCGACGCCGGGCAGGCGCTTGCGTGCCGCCGCGATCATGTCGGCCGAACTATCCATGCCGGCGATGGCGGCGCCCGGAAACCGGGCCTGCAGCAGTTCGGTCGAGTTGCCCGGACCGCAGCCAAGGTCCGCCGCGCGGCCCGCATCGCTGCCCGGAATGCGCGCCAGCAGGTCCTGGATCGGGCGGTTCCGTTCGTCTTCGAACTTGGTGTATTGGGCGGCGGACCAGCTCATCGGGGACTCCTGGAATTACCTCGCGGCGGGACCGATGCCTTTCGCGGCGAGGAACCGGGCGGTCAGCGCCGCGATCTCGCCCGGTGCCTCGTCGAGCGCGAAATGACCGGCATCGAGCAGATGGACCTCGGCATCGGGCACATCGCGACGATAGGCCTCCGCCCCGGCGACGGCAAAGGACGGATCGTAGCGGCCCCACACCACGAGAGTCGCCGGCTGCGTCGCGCGCAGCCATGCCTGCCATTTCGGATAGGAGGCGACGTTGGTCCGGTAATCGTAGAACAGGTCGCTCTGGATATCGATCTGGCCGGGACGGCTGAGGAAGGCGAATTCGTCGGTCCAGAGGTCGGGGTCATAGCGTTCCGGGTGCGGGCTGGTGCCGATATGGCGCTGCCGCGTCGCCTCGAAGGACAGGAGGTTGGCGCGCAGAGCCGCCTCGTTCGCCGGCCGGTCGGCCCAATAGGCGCGCCGCGCCGTCCAGAGCGGACCCAAGCCCTCGTCATGGGCGACCGCGTTCTGCACCACCAGGGCCTGGACCCGTTCCGGATGGGCGAGCGCGAGCCGGAATCCCACCGGACCGCCGTAATCCTGGACGAACAGCACGTAGTGCCGCAGGCCGAGCGCCTGGGTGAAATCATCCATCACCGCGGCCAGGTGATCAAAGCTGTAGGCGAAATCCGACGGCGCCGGCGCGTCGCTGTGGCCGAAGCCCGGAAAGTCCGGCGCCACGAGATGATAGCGATCGGCCAGCCGGTCGAGCAGCGGCTGATACATGCGCGAGGAGGACGGAAAGCCGTGGAGCAGCAGGATGGTCGGCGCGTCGCGCGGCCCGGCCTCGCGGTAGAAGATCGACAGGCCGTCGACCTGGACGGTGCGATACGCGCTCGTCATCACGGGCTCCTTCGGTGCCGCGACGGCTGGTCCGGACAGCGCCAGCACGAGCGCGGCGGCGATCGGGGCGAGAGTTTTCATGGGAAGCTCCTGAAGTTGGGCTTCCTCGGAAATAATTATTCCTGACGAAAATGGTTAGAGGCTCAAATTCGAGTCACTCTTCCGTTTATCGGGAGAATTCGATGTTCACGTCCGCCCGTAGGTGTCCTCGAACCGGACGATATCGTCCTCGCCCAGATAGCTGCCGGACTGCACCTCGATCAGGTGCAGCGGGATGCGGCCGGGGTTTTCCAGGCGGTGCAAGGTGCCGAGCGGGATGTAGGTCGACTGGTTCTCCGTCAGCATCAGCTCTTCCTCGCCGCGCACGATCTTGGCGGTACCGGAGACGACGATCCAATGCTCCGCGCGATGGTGGTGCATCTGCAGCGACAGCTTGCCGCCGGGCTTGACCATGATGTGCTTGACCTGCACCCGGTCGCCGTTGTGGATCGAGCGGTAGGTGCCCCAGGGCCGGTGCACGGTCGGCAGGTGGGTCAGCTCGTCGCGCTTGTCGAGCTTCATCCGGTCGATCAGTTTCTTCACGTCCTGGGCGCGCGACTTGGGCGCCACCAGCACCGCGTCCGCGGTCGCGACCACGATCAGGTCCTCGACCCCGACCGCAGCCAGCAGCCGTTCCTCGGTCCGGAGATAGGAATTGCGGCAATCGACTGCCGTCACGTCGCCGATCTGGACCATGCCGTCGCCGGTCTTGGGCGAGATGTCCCACAGCGCATCCCAGGCACCGACATCGTTCCACCCCATCGCAACCGGCACCACGGCGGCATTGGCCGTATGCTCCATGACCGCATAGTCGATCGACTGGTTCTCGGCCCGGGCGAAAGCCGCGGCGTCGAGCCGGTGGAAATCGAGATCGCCCTTTTCGCCGGCCACCGCCGCCTCGACCGCAGCATAGCTGTCGGGCATGCGGGCTTTGAACTCAGCCAGGTAGGTGCGCACCGGGAACAGGAAGATGCCGCTGTTCCAGGTATAGTCGCCCGACGCCAGATATTCCTCCGCCCGCGCCCGGTCCGGCTTCTCGACGAAGGCCGCAACCTCGAAGGCGCCGGCCGTGCCGATCGGGCCGGCGCGGCGGATATAGCCATAGCCGGTCTCGGGCCGGTCGGCCTGGATGCCGAAGGTGACGAGCTTGCCTGACGCCGCGGCCTGGGCCCCGATCTCGATCGCGTTCAGGAAGGCCGGATGGTCGGCGATCGCATGATCCGACGGCATGATCAGCATCAGCGCGTCCGGTTCGCGCTGGCCCAGCCACAAGGCCGCCGCCGCCGCCGCCGGTGCCGTGTTGCGCGCGATCGGCTCCAGCATGATCGTCTGCGGCTTGACGTCGATCTGGCGCAGCTGCTCGGCGATGATGAAGCGATGCTCTTCGTTCGCCAGGATGATCGGGGCGGCGAAGCGATGGGCCTGCAGCACGCGGGTCACCGAATCCTGCAGCAGGCTGCGCTCGCTCAACAGTGGCTGCAGCTGTTTCGGGAAGGCCGCGCGCGACATCGGCCACAGCCTCGTCCCCGAGCCGCCGGACAGGATGACCGGGTGGATGAGGCGCTTGGCGGTCGCTGGCTTCAGATCGGGCACGGTCTTCGCATCCTCGGCATCGGGTGGTTCGAAGCGTGGGCGCCGCTCCCGAAGGGCAGCACCCAGGCTTCCTATCTTATAGCGCGCCAGTTACAACGCGAAACCACCATCCACCAGCATAATCGTGCCGGTCGTGAAGGCCGCCTCGTCGCTGGCCAGGTAGAGCACGGCCGCCGCCACCTCCTCGGCCTCGCCCAGGCGCCCCATCGGCTGGCGATCGATGAACGCCTTGCGGGCGGCGATCGGGTCGTCGAATGCGTTGATCCGGTCGTCGAGCGACGGCGTCGCGATCGTGCCGGGCGCGATCGCGTTGCAGCGCACACCCTTGCGAATGAAGTCGGCCGCGACCGATTTGGTCAAGCCGACCACCGCCGCCTTGGTCGTGCCATAGACGAAGCGGTTCGGGATGCCGCGCACCGACGAGGCGCCGGACGCGATGTTGACGATCGAGCCCTTGCCCTGCTCCAGCATGCCCGGCAGCACGGCGCGGATCATGCGGAACATGCTGCGGATGTTGAGGTCGAAGCTGAAGTCCCAGTCCTCGTCGGAACATTCGAGCACGGTGCCGTGGTGGACGTAGCCGGCCGCGTTCAGCAACACGTCGACGATGCCGATCTCGCCGACCAGTTCCTTGATCGCCCGGTCGTCGCGCACGTCGAGGCGGCGGGTCTCGATGCCGGAAATGCCGGCCAGGTCGGCGAGCGCCGCCTCGTTGATGTCGGTCGCGATCACACGGGCGCCCTCGCGGGCGAAGGCGAGCGCCGAGGCCCGGCCGATGCCCTGCGCCGCGGCGGTCACGAGCGCCCGTTTGCCGGCTAGTCGTTCAGTCACTGTCGTCTCCTCCCGTATGATGCCGGTTGCCGGCAATCCGACCATCGTATCGGGCCGCAGGGTCGATCGCCAAGGGGCCGCCGGAACATTCGTATGAGTTGGCACACCCGCCGGCCGGCCGCCTTGCCCTCTCGTCATCCCTGTTTGCCGCCACGCGATCCCTCGGCTAAGGTGCGCCCCGAACGAGGGCCGTCGGCCAAGACGGCTCCGAGACCAGACACGCGATACGCAACTTTCGAAAAGGGGGAACCTGCCGATGAAAAAACGGACACTCGCCACCTTGGCCCTACTGCCGCTCGCGACCGCGGCCGCGATCTGGACCGCACCGGCCAAGGCCGAGGACGTTACCATCGGCGCCGTCGAAATCCTGACCGGTCCGAACAGCCGCTATGGCGTCGCGATCAAGAACGGCTTCGACCTCGCCCTGGAAGAGGTCAACAAGACCGGCATCCTGGGTGGCAAGAAGCTGGTCATCCAGTACGAGGATTCCGCCGGCAACAAGGACCAGGCGGTCAATGCCACGCGCAAGCTGATCGGCATCGGCAAGGTGCCGCTGCTGCTGGGTCCGACGCTGTCGAACGAGATGTTCGCCGCCGGCCCGGTCGCGAACGAGCAGAAGATTCCGATCGTCGGCACCTCGACCACGGCGGCAGGTATCACCGCGATCGGCCCCTATGTCTTCCGCACCTCGCTGCCCGAGAGCGACGTCATCCCGGTGACCCTGAAGGCGGCCCAGACCAAGTTCGGCATCAAGAAGGTCGCGGTCATGTACGCGAACGACGATGCCTTCTCGAAGTCGGGCTACGACGTGTTCAAGGCCAGCCTGGAAAAGCTGGGCATCCAGACGCTGACGACCGAGACCTTCGGGTCGAAGGACAGCGATTTCTCAGCCCAGCTGACCAAGATCAAGAGCCTGAACCCCGATGCCGTCGTCGTCTCGGCCCTGGTCGAGCCGGCCTCGGGCATCCTGCTGGACGCGCGCTCGCTGGGCTTCGACGAGAAGGTCCGCTTCATCGGCGGCAACGGCTTCAATTCGCCGAAACTGGGCGACATTGCCGGTGAGGCCGCCGACGGCACCCTGGTCGGCAGCCCCTGGTTCATCGCCAAGGCCGATCCGGCCAACACCAAGTTCGTGGCCGACTATCGCGCCAAGTACAAGGATGACCCGGACCAGTTCTCGGCCCAGGCCTACGACACGCTGCACATCGTCGCCAACGCCATCGATAAGGCCGGTGCCGCCGATCCGGAAAAGATCAAGACGGCGCTGCAGGCGACCAAGTACAGCGGCGTCATGGGTCCGTTCTCCTTCACCGCCGACCGCGATCCGGCCGATTCGTCGGGCGTCGTGGTGCTGGAGATGAAGGGCGGCAAGTTCCAGATCCTGAAGTAAACTCCTAGCGTCGGAAGATCGGCGGAGCCCCCGGGGCTCCGCCGATCCTTCGTTTGGACCGGCACCTTTCATGTTCGCGCAGATACTCCAGCAGCTTCCCCAGCAGCTCCTGAACGGCCTCGTTCTGGGCTCGACCTACGCGCTGTTCGCCCTCGGCTTCACGCTGATGTTCGGCGTGCTGGGCGTGATCAACCTGACCTACGGCTTCTATTTCACCACCGGCGCGTTCCTGGCGCTCTACGGCACCAAGTTGCTGGCCCTGCCGATCTGGGCGGCGCTGCCGGGGGCGGCCGTGCTGACCGGCCTGATCGCGATCCTGTTCGACGCGGCGCTGCTGACGCCGCTCCGGCGCAAGAAGGCGCCGGAATTGGCCTCGCTGATGGTGACGCTGGGCGCCACCCTGCTGCTCTATTCGCTGATGACCGCCAGCTTCGGCACGGAAATCCGCCGCCTGCCGCCCGCCGTCATCAGCCATGCCGCCTATACCTTCGGCACCGTGCGGGTGAATCTGTCGCAGATCCTGATCATGGTCACGACCGTGCTGATCGTAGCGGCACTGCTGGCGCTGATCCGCGGCACGCGCTTCGGCCTCTCGATGCGCGCGCTGGCCGAGAACGGCGAGGCGGCGCAGTTGATGGGTGTCAACACCGACGCCGTCGTGCGCATGGTCTCGTTCATCTCGGGCGCGCTCGGCAGCACGGCCGGCGTGCTGATCGGGCTCAATTTCAATGCGATTCAGCCCTACATGGGCGAGACCATGATGCTGAAGGGCTTCGCCGTCATCATCATCGGCGGGCTGGGCGACATCAAGGGCGCGCTGATCGCCGGCATCGTGATCGGCGTGCTCGAGGTGCTGACCGCCGGCTTCATCTCGTCGAACATCAAGGACTCGGTGGGCTTCATCCTGCTGGTCGCCACGCTGTGGTTCCGCCCGGTCGGCCTGTTCGGCCGCGCGCCGGTCAAGCGCGCCTGACCGGAGGGAGATTTCATGTTCGACAGCTTCTTCTTCTCGTACCAGAGCCTGATCTTCGCGGTCGGCATCAACGGGCTGCTGGCGCTCTCGATGTATACAGTGCTGGCGGTCGGGCAATTGTCGGTCGGCCAGGCGGCGTTCATGGGCCTCGGCGCCTATGTCTCGACCCTGCTGACCCTGGACGCGCACTGGCCGTTCGTGGCCGTGCTGCTGGCCGCCATGGTGGTGCCGGCGCTGGCCGCCCTGCTGATCGGCGGCCCGACGCTGAAGCTGACCGGTGTCTACCTGGCGCTGGCGACCATCGCGCTGGGCGAAATCCTGCGCATCTTCTGCAACGCGTCCGATCTCACCGGCGGCGCGCTGGGCTTGTCCGGCATTCCGAACAAGACCAGCTTCGGCCTCATCTTCGGCCTGTTGGCCTTGGCACTGCTGGGCTTCGTGATGGTGGCGCGCTCCAAGCTTGGCCGCGCCATGGAGGCGATGCGCGAGGACGAGGTCGCGGCGGGCGTGATGGGTGTCAACCTGCCGGCCATGAAGCTGGGCGCGCTGGTCGTGTCGGCCATGCTGGCCGGGCTCGCCGGCGCGCTCAATGCCCATGCCAACAGCTTCATCGGCCCGAACGACTATGGTTTCGACCAGGCGGTGACGATCCTGTCCTTCGCGCTCCTGGGCGGCATCGGCTCGCCGTTCGGCCCGGTGCTGGGCGCGATCATCCTGACCGTGCTGCCCGAACTGCTGACCGCCTTGCATGATTTCAAGCTGGTTGTGAACGGCCTGATCATCGTCATCGCCGTGCTGTTCATGCCGCGCGGGCTGCTGGTCTGGCGCATCGGGCGGGTCGGATGAGCGCCGTGGCCCCCACCCTGCTCGACGTCCAGGACCTGACCGTCCGCTTCCGCGGCCTGGTCGCGGTCGATCACGTCAGCTTCACGGTCGAGCCCGGTACCGTCCATGGGCTGATCGGTCCCAATGGCGCCGGCAAAACGACCTGCTTCAACCTGATCTCCGGCCTGATCCCGCCGACCTCCGGCCATGTGAGCCTGGCCGGCACGGCGCTCGACGGGCTGCCCAGCTGGAAGCGCACCCGCGCCGGCCTGTCGCGCACGTTCCAGAACATCCGCATGTTCCAGGAAATGACCGTGCGCGAGAACGTGATGACCGGGATGCAATCGCGGCTGCAAGCCTCCGTCCCCGAAATCCTGGGCCGCCTCGGTCGGTTCCGCCCCGAGGAGCAGGCGGCCAAGGTCCGCGCCGACGAGTTGCTGGAGTTCGTCGGTCTCGCAGCCTCGGCCGATCGGCGCGCCGGCGACCTGCCGTATGGCGACCAGCGCCGGCTGGAGATCGCCCGCGCGCTCGGCTCCGAGCCCAAGCTGCTGCTGCTCGACGAGCCGGCGGCCGGCATGAACCCGGCCGAGACCCAGGATCTGGTGGGATTGCTCAACCGCCTGAAGCAGGGTGGCCTGACCTTGTTGCTGGTCGAGCATGACATGCATTTCGTCATGAGCCTGTGCGACCGGATCACGGTCTTGAACTTCGGTCGCAAAATCGCCGAGGGCAGCCCGCGTGAGATCCGCGAGGATCCAGCCGTAATCGAGGCCTACCTGGGCGCCAAGGTCGCCGAGAAGCTGAAGGGAGGCACGGCATGAGCGCCGCGCTCGAAGTCCGCGGCCTGACACTCGGCTACGGCAGGACCGACGCGGTCAAGGCGATCGACCTGGACGTGCCCGAAGGTGCCGTCGTCTCGCTGATCGGCGCCAACGGCGCCGGCAAGACCACGACCCTGCGCGGCCTGTCCGGCCTGCTGAAGGCCCGCGCCGGCTCGGTCAAATTCGCCGGCACCGAGATGGCCGGGCAATCGGCCTACCGGATCGCCCGCGCCGGCATCGTCCAAGTGCCCGAGGGCCGCCAAGTCTTCGCCAACATGACGATCGAGGAAAACCTGCGCATGGGCGCCTACTTGGTGGATGACGGCGCCGAGATCGCCCGTCGCCGCCAGGGCGTGCTCGACCGCTTCCCCCGCCTCGGCGAACGGCTGCAACAGTTGGCCGGCCTGCTGTCGGGCGGCGAACAGCAGATGCTGGCCATGGGCCGCGCGCTGATGGCCGAACCCAAGCTCCTGCTGCTCGACGAGCCCTCGATGGGCCTGGCGCCGCTGTTCATCGAAGAGATTTTCGCGATCATCCGCGCGTTGAAGGCCGAACGCCGCACGATCCTGCTGGTCGAACAGAACGCCCAGGCCGCGCTGGAAGTGTCGGACCATGCCTACGTGCTGGAAACCGGCCGCATCAAGCTGCAGGGTCCGGCGCACGAGATCGCGAACAACCCGGAGGTGATCGCGGCTTATCTGGGAGCGGCGTGAGGCGGGATGCACAAAGTATCCCCACGCAAAACCCGGCGATCTCACAATTTTTCGTCATCCCCGGGCTTGACCCGGGGATCCACGCGGGAATTGCAGCACCCCCCTTCGCCAATAGTCTTCTGATGCCGATCGTTTAGGTCTCGGCATGGCCTACAAAGCAAGCGGAGAGTCAGGTTGTTCTTCACCGGAAACCCTGGATGGCGCGATATCCGTGGCCTGATTGGATGAGAGGCGTGGATGGCCGGGTCGAGCCGGCCATGACGATCAAGATGGCTCAGCTCGACCGCACGGCTACAGAGCCGTTCTCCCTTTCCTTCCCACTCCCTTCCCCCGAAAGCCCCGCATGCGTCGTTCGCTCCTCCTGCCGATCCTGATCCTCGCGGCCGGCCTCTGCTCCACGGCGCAGGCGCAGACGGCGGCTGATGGGTTGCTGGTAAGCGCGATCGATCCGGCGGCGGCGCCGTGCCAGGATTTCTATGCCCATGCCTGCAACGGCTGGCTGAAGGCGAACCCGATCCCGCCGGACCAGACTTCCTGGGACGCGGATTCGGCGCTGGTCGAGACCAACCGGGCGAAGCTGCGCCAGATCCTGGAGCGGGCGGCGGCCACGCCGACCGAGGCGACGCGGCGGATCGGCGATTATTGGGCTGCCTGCATGGACGAGGGCGTGATCGAGGCCAAAGGCATCGAGCCGCTGCGGCCCGAACTCGACCGCATCGCCGCCGTGACCGACAAGAAGGACCTGGCGCCGCTCGTCGCCCATCTGCATCTGGTTGGCACCGACGTGCTGTTCTCTTTCGGTTCGGACCAGGATTACCGCGACGCCACCAAGGTGATCGCCGAAGCCGACCAGGGTGGGCTGGGCCTGCCCAATCGGGACTATTATCTGAAGAAGGGCAAGGAGGCCGAACAGACCCGCGCCGCCTATGTCGCCCATACCGAACGGCTGTTCGAACTGCTGGGCGAGCCCGCAACCCAGGCGACGCGCGACGCCCAGACCGTGATGGCGATCGAGACCGCGCTGGCCCAGGCCTCGCTGTCGACCGTGCGCCGGCGCGACCCGAGTGCGATCTACCACAAGCTGCCGCGCGGCGATCTCGACCGGCTGGCGCCCGGCTTCGACTGGACCGCCTATCTGGCCGGCATCGACGCGCCCCGGTTCGAGAGTCTGAACGTCGTGGTCCCGGGCTTCTTCGGCGCGGTCGGCAAGCTGCTGGCGGCGACCTCGCTCGAAGACCTGAAGGTCTATCTGACCGCCCATCTGCTGGCCCATGCCGCCGACATGCTGCCGGCCAAGTTCGTCGCCGAGCGTTTCGATTTCTACGGCCGCACCCTGGCTGGCGCGAAGGAACTGCGACCGCGCTGGAAGCGCTGCGTGACCTTCACCGACAGCGACCTGGGCGAGGACCTGGGCCGGATCTACGTCGAGGATGCCTTCGGCCCCGTGGCCAAGGCGCGCATCCTGGCGCTGGTCAGGAACCTGAAGGCCGCGTTCGCCCAGGATATCGCCGGCTTGGGCTGGATGGGGGCGGAGACCAAGCGCAAGGCGCTGCACAAGCTGCAGGTCATGGCCGAGAAGATCGGCTATCCCGACCGGTGGCGCGATTATTCGGCACTCGGGATCGACCGCGGCGACGCGCTGGGCAACCGCTTCCGCGCCGCCGCCTTCGAGTTCCGCCGGCAACTGGCCAAGATCGACAAGCCGGTCGACAAGGGCGAATGGTACATGTCGCCGCCCACGGTCAACGCCTATTACGACGACCAGCGCAACGACATCAACTTTCCGGCGGGCATCCTGCAGCCGCCGAATTTCGACGCCCGCTGGGACGATGCGATCAATTACGGCGCGATCGGCGCCACCATCGGCCACGAGATGACCCACGGTTTCGATGACAGTGGCCGCCTGTTCGACGCCGACGGCAACCTGGCCTCGTGGTGGACCCGCGAGGATGCCCGGAACTACCACACGAGGTCGGAATGCATCGCCCGGGAATATTCGGGCTTCAGCCCGGTGCCGGGGGTCAAGCTCGACGGCCACCTGACCCTGGGCGAGAACACCGCCGACAATGGCGGCACGCGCCTCGCCCTGATGGCGCTGCGCAAGGCGCTGGCAGCCACCGGCAAGACGGCCAGGATCGACGGCTACACGCCCGACCAGCGCTTCTTCCTGGCCTATGCCCAGAGCTGGTGCACGAACCAGACTCCGGCTTCGTCCCGGCTCCAGGCCCTGACCGACCCGCATTCGACCGCCGCGTTCCGGGTCAATGGGGTCGTGGCCAACATGCCGGAATTCGCCAAGGCCTTCGCCTGCAAGCCGGGCACGCCGATGGCGCCGGTGAAGAGCTGCCGGGTCTGGTAGCGGTCACCCCGCGCGGGCGACCGGGTTCCGCTCCGCGTCCGCGCCGTAGATCCCGCCGATCGATCGCGTGGCAGCGACCAGGATGAGCGACAGGACCGCCGCCATGATCTGGTAGTAGGCCGGCATCATGGCACTGCCGCTGACCGCGATCAGCCAGGTCACGGTAACCGGAGCGAGACCGCCGAACAGGGTGACGGCGATGTTGTAGGACAGTGCGATGCCAGTCGACCGGTTCGCCGTCGGGAACAGGGCCGCCAGCATGCCCGGATGCGGTCCCGACATCAGGCTGAGGAACAGGGTCGAGATGATCTGCGCGGTCAGCAGCCGCTCGACCGAGGGCGTGGTCGCGACATAGGCATAGAGCGGATAGGCCGCCAGCGCGAAGCCGATCACCGCCGGGAAGAACAGGCGGAATGCGCCGACCCGGTCGGCCAGCCAGCCGGACAGCGGATAGGCCACGATGGCGATCAGCCCGGCCAGGGTCGAGCCGCCCAGGGCGGCCGAGATCGGCAGGTGCAGCTGCTCGACCACGTAGGTCGGCGTGTAGCTGTGCCATAGGTAGTTGAGCGCGGTCCCGACCGCGATCACGCCGATGCCGCAGATCACCGCCGACGGCGACAGCGGCACGCGTGGCGCCCGGTCGATCGCCGCCGCCCGCGCGGCCTGCAGCGCCAGGAATTCCGGCGACTCGCCGACATTGTGCCGGATGTAGACCCCCACCGGCCCGATCAATGCGCCGAACAGGAACGGGACGCGCCAGCCCCAGTCCTGCAGCGCCTGAGCGTCGAGCGCCTTGGTCAGGACATAGCCGAAGCCCGAGGCGAGCAGCAGCGCCACGCCCTGGGATGCCATCTGGAAGCTGCCGTAGAACATGCGGCGCCCCGGCGGCGCATATTCGGTCAGCAGGGCGGCCGCACTGCCGAATTCGCCGCCGACGGACAGGCCCTGGATCAGCCGCGCGAGGATCACCAGCGCCGGTGCCGCGAGGCCGATGGTGGCATAGGCTGGCGTGACCGCGATCAGCAGAGTGCCGGCCGCCATCAGGGCGATCAGCAGGGTCAAAGCCCGCTTGCGACCGGCCCGGTCGGCATAGAGCCCCAGCAGCACGCCGCCGATCGGCCGCACGATGAAGCCGGCGGCGAACACGCCCAGGGTCAGCAGCAGCGAGGCGGTATGATCGTCCAACGGAAAGAACACGCGCGCGATGGTCGAAGCGAAATAGGCGTAGGACAGGAAATCGAACCATTCCAGGCCGTTGCCGATGACGGAGGCCACGACCGCCCGCCGCAAGCCCGGCGTGGCCAGGCCGATCCGTTGTGCTGGAGCCGTCATGTTCAATCCCCCGACCTGCTGGCCTTGTCGGCCATGTTTTTCGTCAACCGAACAGCGCCGCGAGGCCGGCGGCGGCGGTGAAGATCGCCGCCCCGTCATGGCTCACGCCCGGCACCAGGCGCAGCGGATGCGCGCAGTCCGGGAAGCGGGCCAGGAGCGCGGCATGGAACGCCTCGCCCCGGGCCCGCCGATGCGGCCCCTGGCAACGCGCGGCACACGAAACGTCCAACGCCGGGTGGGCCGGATCGGTATCCTCGGCACCCAGCAGGTAGGTGACGCGACGCCGGGCATAGCGGGCGGCCAGCGCCTCGCGGGTCCAGGCGCCGGCATAGGCCGGCAGGTCGGCCAGACCATAGCGCCAACGGTCGAAATCCGGGCACCCGTCCGTCGGCTGCGGCCGGTCGCG
This sequence comes from Aliidongia sp., assembly GCF_035943795.1. Taxonomy (NCBI): domain Bacteria; kingdom Pseudomonadati; phylum Pseudomonadota; class Alphaproteobacteria; order Rhodospirillales; family Dongiaceae; genus Aliidongia; species Aliidongia sp. The sequence goes on from NZ_DASZBY010000075.1 coordinate 16,003, forward strand.
GTCGAGGAATGCGTAGCTCGACGGGTTGGCCACGACATAATGCGTATTGGGCCGGTCCGTGCCCAGCAGGGCATAGCGCTGCACGATCTGGGCACCGCCCGAATGGCCGGCGACCACCAGGCGGCGCAACCCCGACAGGCGGTCGGTCAGCCGGGCGAGCAGCGCATCGAGCACGGCGAACGCGCTGGTGCCCGCCGGTCCCTGCGCCGCATCCCCGCCCATCCAGCCGGTCAGGCTCCAGCGCAGCATGCGCGCCGGCAGGCCGTGGGCGGCGATATCGACCTCGGCCAGGAACTGCGGCACCACCACCAGCCAGCCCGGCCGCGCGCCGACCGCGGCCAGGGCCGTGCGGTAATAGACCGTCGCATCGCGCAGCCGGCCATGCAGCATGACCAGCACGCCCTGGATGTGCGGCAGCGGCCGCTGCCAATCCTCGCTGAGGCAGAGCGGCAGGATACCTGCCTCGCCCAGGTCGAGACGGTATGGCGCGATCTCGGCCACGGCGAACTGGTTCGGTTGACGCTCGTCCATGGCGGCAGGGTGGCGTGTCGCATTCATTCTGTAAAAGACGATCGATGAGCGGCGCCAAACGAAAAACGTCTGACGACAGCCTCGCCAAAGCGACCGTATACGCCATACGATAGTCTCACGCGATCATCCCTATCCATATGAAATCCGTCTGGACCGGCCCATGGACCTGCACCGTTTGCGCTATTTCGTCGCCGTCGCCGAGGAGCGGCACATTACGCGGGCTGCCGCCCGCCTGGGCATGGCGCAGCCGCCGTTGAGCCAGCAGATCCGCGCCCTGGAGCAGGACCTGGACACGCGCCTGTTCGACCGGCTGCCGAAGGGTGTGGCGCTGACTCCGGCCGGCGAGGCGCTGCTGGAGGATGCCCGCGCCCTGCTCGATGCAGCCGACCGGGCCGGCCGTCGAGCCCGACGGGTCGCGGCCGGCGAGGAGGGCGAACTGGCCGGCGGCCTGACCACGTCGGCAGCCCTGCATCCGCTGGTGCCGCGCCTGCTGCGCGCGTTTCGCGACAGCCATCCGGCAATCTCCTACGACCTGCACGAGAGCAACGCCGCCGAACTGACCGAGGCGGTGTTGGCCGGCCGGCTGGCTTTCGGGCTGATGCGCGCGCCGGTCGCGCGGCCACCGACCCTGGCCTTCGTCGACCTGGGCACGGAGATGCTGCTGGCCGCCCTGCCCGCCGACCATCGTCTGCCGGTGCGCCGGGGCCGCGACGGGGTGGGCCGGATCGCGCTCGCGGCGCTCGCCGATCAGGATTTCATCCTGGTGCGCCGCCGGGCCGCCCCGGGCCTCTATGCCAATATCGTCGAGGCTTGCCGCCTGTGCGGGTTCGAGCCGCGGGTGACCGCCGAGGTCGGGCGCATGCTGACCAACCTCAACCTGGTCGCAGCCGGCATCGGCATATCCTGCGTCCCGGAATCCATGCGCCAGGTCGGCGGCCAGGGCGTGGTCTATGCCCATCTGGACGCCCCCGCCGCGGCGCGCGCCTTGTTGCGCGCGCCGATCACCCTGATGCACCGGGCCGACGAGGCCCGGCCGGCCGTGCTTGCCTTCATCGCCGAGGCGCGCCGGCAAGCCACCGCCTCCGCTTCCTAGGCGGTCGCCGGCGCGCCGCGGTCCCGTCCCTGCCGGAAACGATAGGCCCCGAACCCGGCCAGCCCGGTCACGAGCAGCACGACCGAGCCCGGCTCCGGGACCGAGGCCGGGCCATCGGCCCGAAGCGTCGCCTCGGCCGCGCCCGCCAGTTCGTCCGCGATCGCACCCGAAATGCCGAGCGCGTTGGCGGCTGAGGTCTGGAACAGCGGACTGCCATAATCCACTTCGGCCGTGACCGTGGTCGGATCGATGCCGGTGATCTGGCCGAACAGGGTGAGCGCGTTCAGATAGTCGCCATAGACGCTCGGATGATAGCCGATCGGCACGGTGCAGCAGGCGAGCAGCGGGTCGCTGTCCCACAGGTCGATCTGGCCGGCCGGCTCGTTCGCCAGGAACGGATCCTGCTGGGCGATGCCCTGGTTGATCGCGGTCACCCAGGCGTCGCCGTCGAGCGCCACGCCGACGTGGCTCTTGGTCGGGTTCGCAGCATTGAACGCGGCGGCCTCGCTTTCGTAGGCATCGTGCAGGTCCGACGCCATGGCCGCGATCGGATTGGCGTCGCCGACATAGGGTGCATAGGCTTTGTTGCCGCCTTGCTGGGCGACCGTGCTGGTGCCGAAGATCGGCGCCTTGGGATTGGTACTGGTATAGCCGTAGGAGGCGAGCGGCGGCGTCTGGGCCAGCGTGATCGCCGCATAGGGCTTGCCGGCCGCCTTGTCGGCGGCGTCGATGCCCTTGACCAGCGTGTTGACGCCGGAATCGAAGCTGGTGGGCTTGCCCCGTGTCGGCACGGTCTGGCCGTTGACCGTGATGGTCGAGGGCAGCGGCTGGAAGCTCTGGTCCTGCAGCACGACCTTGCTGTATTTCGAATTTTCGATCAGCGGCAGGTCGCCCGCCTCGCTGCCGGTATTGTTGGCATAGCCGGTCAGGGTGGCACTGCTGACCGCGACCAGCGAGACGTCGTAGTTGAGCCCCGCCTCCTTGGTCAGTTGCAGGAAGATGCCGGCGACGCCGCCGAACGGGCCTACCTCGGTATATTGCGACGACGGATTGTTCTGCAGGTAGCCGAGTTGCCCCGGCAGCGACCCGCCCGGCGTGTTGGCCGAGGTCGGCACGGCCGGTGCCGGCCCCTCCGCCCCGGTGCAGGGCAGGCTGGGGCACAGCAGGTCGTGGACCTGGTTGGTGCCGGTGGCATTGCCGGGGCCGGCATTGTAGTTCAGCGCCGGATCGTAGCGCCCGTGGGTGAAGCTGTTGCCCACGAACAGGATCTCGGTCGGATCGTCGGCGCGCGCCGGGCCGGCCGCCAGGCCCAGCAATGCGGTCGCCGCCGCCAGAACGATGGGAAATCTCGAAGTATCCGTCATGTCGCAATCCTCCCGCTTGGCTCGTTTCCAGCCGTTTATGGGCTCGAAATTCCCGTGAGCGGGGTGGGGAGTCAAATATCGAGATAGGGCATTGTCAGACGATTTTCGTATGATGCCGCGGTCAACCCCATGCCGTTCAACTCTCGCACGCCGCGCCCCAGGCGACGGCGCAGCAGCTGCGCAACGTCGCCCCGTCGATGTCGCCCCCTTCGCCGCTACCATCGACGCCTCCCCGCCGGCCAGGCGGGATCCAACCGTCCTGCAGCTGAGTGACGCCGTCTGCGTCGATCCGGATCATCGTGGCAAGGGCAATGCCCGAACGCTGCTGGCCATGCTGATGACCAGCCTGGCCCGCGAGAACCGCGTCCCACTCCTGCACGTCTTCGAGGACAACGCGTCGGCGATCGCCCTCTATCGCGACATCGGCTTCACGGTGCGGCGGCGATTTCACCTGTCCGTCGTCCGGCGCGATTCGCTCTTGACCTAGAGTGCGCTCTATCCTGTCCACTGCGGAAATGCCGGCGCGACACGGTCGGTTTCTTCAGGGGGGCATCATGGGGGCCACGGAAAACAGGCAACTGTTCCAGGATATTTTCGCCGGCCTATCGACCGGAGATGGTATGCGGTTTCTGGACAGCCTGGCGCCCGACATCTGCTGGACCATCATGGGCACCACGCCGTGGTCCGGGACCTATCGCGGCAGGGAGGCGGTGCGGACCACCTTGATCGCGCCGCTGTTCGCCCAATTCGCCGATCGTTACGTCAGCCGGCTGCACCGGATCATTGCCGAAGGCGACGCCGTCGTCGTCGAATGCCGCGGCGAGGTCATGACGAAGGCGGGCAAGCGCTACGACAACAGCTATTGCTGGGTGTGCCGCATCGAGGATGGCAAGATCGTCGAACTGACCGAATACCTGGATACGGGCCTGGTCGCGTCGGCGCTGGCACCGCCGTCCGCGGCATGAGCACGATCGCGCGCACCCCGGCGCACAGCCTGCTGATCGGCGAGGTCGCCCGCCGCACGGGGCGCAGCATCCACACCATCCGCTGGTACGAAGCGCAGGGCCTGATGCTGGGCGTCGTCCGCGATGGCGGCGGGCGACGGGTGTATAGCGAGCATCACGTCGGCTGGCTCGATCTCATGGACCGGCTGCGCAGCACCGGCATGTCGATCGCCGGCATGCGCGCCTACGTCGAGCTGGTAAAGCAGGGCAGCACCACCCTGAAGGAGCGGCGGGCCCTGCTCGCCGCCCACCAGGCCCAGGTACGCGACGCCATCGCCCGGTCGACCGAGGCGTTGGCCTTGATCGACGCCAAGATCGAGTTCTACGACGAATGGCTCGCCGACGGGCATCGGCCGTCCGTCGGACCTCACCGACGGATACCGACACCGAAAGCCGCCAGCGACTAGGCGGCACGCCCTTCTCGTCCTTCGGGCAGCCGGTTTGGCAAATCGCGCGCATCTACAGTGCTAGCCGTCAGACCGACAACGGTGCTCCGTCTTCGGCCAACCCTAAGCCGGGGTACCATGAGAGGGCAGGTGAGCATCTTCCCGCCAGCTGTTCCGCATTTTTCCGGATCCGTGGCGAAGCATCGAGCAGGAAGAACGCCCTGGCTGAGAAAGGCGATGCCCTGAGGGCGTCCACGATCAGAAAGCCCGCCTCGCGCAATCTTTTTCCCCAATGTGCCCGCTCGTATCCATGACCGCCGCGCATGCGGGTTTGATGGTGATAGACGACGATCGTGCGGCCGGGCCTTTGCAAAGCCTGGAGTTCCTTCAAGCCGACGCTCTTGCCCGCTTTCGGCGCACCGCTATCGAAGCCTTTGGTTTCGAGCCCGTTGTCGGGATCGAGGAACAAGAGATCGCAGTCGTCGAGGTCAGATTTGACCCGCTGAAACCATTCGTCACGTGCTGCCCTGCGCTCGATCCGAAGACCGGCCGTCGGGATCTGTTCGGTACAATAGACCGCGCCGGGCAGAAGGTCGGCTTCCTGCAGGGCCGACACTCGCCGGTTTTCGAGCTTAACGATCCTGCCCAGGTTATCGAACAATTCCGGGTCGAAATGGCGCCACTGTTCTGCATGATTCAGATAGTCGGTATGCCGACCATCGCCGTTGTGGCCTTCATCGGGGTACATCCACCACGCAACTCCCAAACGGTGTTCGGGCATTATGGAGCGCAAGATGGCGAGCTTGAGATAATCGCCGATGTCTCCCGCGTAGCGATCTTGCATTTCTTTTCCGATGGCCGTTCAAAGACCCTTCAACTATACGGCGATACATCTTCGGACGCGATCGCTAAACCCGTCGATAGTTTTTCTCCCGCATCGACATCGGATGAGACCTGACGCACCCTGTCGCCTGGTACCCACCGTTCCCGAGCCCATGGTGTCCAACATGTCCGATCCCGTCGTCGTTGCCGTCGCCATCACCGGCTCCGTGCCGCGCAAGAAAGACAACCCGGCCGTTCCGGTGGCCCCGGCGGAGCAGATCGAGAGCACGCACGCGGCGTTCGAGGCCGGTGCCTCGCTGGTCCATATCCACGTGCGCAATCCGGACGAGAGCCCGTCGAGCGACCCGGTCCTGTTCGGCCAGGTGCAGGAGGGCATCCTGAAACATTGCCCCGGCATGATCGTGCAATTCTCGACCGGCGGGCGCGGGCGCGATCCGGCATCGCGCGGCAATGCGCTGGAGCTTCGGCCGGACATGGCCTCGCTCTCGACCGGGTCGGTGAATTTCCCGACCATCGTCTACGAGAACGGCGCTGCCCTGGTGCAGGATCTGGCGACCCGCATGCAGGCGAACGGGGTGCGGCCGGAGATCGAGCTGTTCGACCTCAGCCATATCCATGGCGCCGGCCGCCTGGTCGCCGCCGGGCTGATGGACGACCGGCCCCACGTGCAGGTCGTGATGGGCGTCAAGAACGCGCTGCCGGCCGAGGAACACCTGCTGGACCTGATGCTGGGCGAGATCCGCCGCGTGTTGCCGAACGCGACCTGGACGGCCGCCGGCATCGGCGTCAACCAGGCCCGCGTCATGGAGTGGGTGCTGGCGCGCGGCGGCGACGGCGTGCGCACCGGCCTCGAAGACAACATCCGCATCACCAAGGATCGCCTCGCCGCGAGCAATGCCGAGCTGGTCGGGCTGGCGGTTGCGGCCGCCGAGCGCCATGGCCGACGCCCGGCGACCCCGGCCGAGGCGCGAGCCAAGCTGGGCATCGCCGCGACGGCTTAGATCCGCATGGGGCAGGAACTCCGATCGCGATCCGGCGGTTAACCACCGGAACGTCATCGCAACTCCTGTCCCGGCGGTTTCCATGATCAGTTTGACCGAAGCGCGCGATGCCTATCGCGGCTATGCCCCGGCTTATGACCTGCTGTTCGGGCCGCTGCTCCAGACCGCCCGGCGTCGTGCGATCCGGGTCGCGAACGACCGGCCGGGCCAGCGGGTGCTGGAGATCGGCGTCGGTACCGGCCTGTCCCTGCCCCATTACCGTCCCGACGTGCAGCTGGTCGGCATCGACGTGTCGGACGAGATGCTGGCCAAGGCGCGCGATCGGGCCCGGTGCGGCGTGCTGGCCGAGCGCAGCCGGTTCCATCTGATGAACGCCGAGGCGATGGATTTCCTGGACGGCAGCTTCGACGTGGTCGTGGCGCTGTTCGTCGCCTCGACCGTGCAGGACCTGGCCCGCTTCGGTGCCGAGATCCGCCGGGTCTGCCGGCCGGACGGCCGCATCGTGCTGGTCAACCACTTCTCGACCCCGGGCGGCTTCTCGGCCCGGCTCAGCCGCCATCTCGGCCGCTTCGCCGGTTCGCTCGGGTTCGAGCCCTATTTTCCGCTCGACCATTTCCTGGATGAGACCGGCCTGCGCGTCGCGGCGATCGAGCCGACCGGCGTGTTCGGCCGCCTGAAGCTGCTGCAGGCAACCAACGGCTGAGCCGTCACGCCGGGTCGAACCTGGTCGCGACCGCCACCGGCGCCCAAGCTTTCAGATCCGTCAGCAGCGCTTCTGCATGGGCGCGGACCGCATCGACGGCGTCGGTGCCCAGTTGCAGGCGCAACGGCGTGGTTTCGGCATCGAGCGCCTGCTCGATCGCGACCGCTGCCTTGCGCGGGTCGCCGTCCTGGGTCTGGTTCATCGCGCGGGAGAAGCCGCGGGTCGGGCCGACCACGGCGCGATAGGCCGCGATCTCCGGCATCTCGCGCATCGCGGCACCGACCAGGTTGGTGCGGAACGCGCCCGGCTCGACGATCAGCACCTTGACGCCGAACGGTGCCATTTCGAGCGCCAGGGCCTCCGACGCCCCTTCGAGCGCGAATTTGGATGCCGAGTAGGCGCCGAAGCCGGCAAAAGACGTCTGGCCGCCCAGGCTGGAGATATTGACGACCGCCCCCGAGCGCTGGGCGCGCAGGGTCGGCAATGCCGCGCGAGTGACCGCCATGGCGCCGAAGAAATTCGTGTCCATGATCGCGCGCAATTCCGCGTCCGATGTCTCCTCGATCGCGCCGACCACGGCGAAGCCGGCATTGTTGACCAGCACGTCGATCCGGCCGAAGCGCGCGACGGCCTTGGCCACCGCCGCCTCGGCGGCATCGGCGCGATCCACGTCGAGCGCCAGGGCCAGCACCCGGTCGGGCGCGGTCGCCGCCAGGTCCGCCAGCTTCGCGACGGTGCGTGCCGTGGCGACGACATTGTGGCCCCGCTCGAGCGCGTGAGCGGCGAAGGCAGCGCCGAAACCGGACGACGCGCCGGTGATGAACCAGGTTTTCGGGGAATGGGTCATGCTCTGTCTTCCTCGTTCGGGCCGGCATCAATGCCGTAACCAGAACTTCTCATCTCCGAAGCGGATCGATAATATGGTCCAATCTGCATGACTCATGCGATATGATGCATGAATGAATCGGGAACTCCTGGCCCACCTGCCCGTCGTGCTCGCGGTCGCACGGCGCGGGGGCTTCGCCGTGGCCGCGGCCGAACTGGGCATGAGCCCGTCAGCAGTCAGCCACGCGGTCAAGACCGTCGAGGACCAGTTGGGCCTGCCGCTGTTCGCCCGCACGACGCGCAGCGTGGCGCTGACGGAGGCCGGCCACGGCTTCCTCGATACGGTCGGACCGGCCCTGATTGCGATCGACGAGGCGGCCGAGCGGGTCGGCGCCGCCCGGGGACGGGTAACCGGGCTGCTGCGGCTGAACATTCCGCGCGTGGCGCTGTCGATTGCGATCACGCCGGTGATGGTGGAGATGGCGCGGCGCCATCCGGACCTCACCATCGAAATCACCTCTGACGACGGGCTGGTCGATGTCGTGGCCCAGGGCTTCGACGCCGGCGTGCGGCTGGGCGCGATGATCGCCGAAGATATGATCGCGGTCCGACTGACCCCGCCGTTTCAGGCGATCATGGTGGCATCGCCCGCCTATTTGGCCGACCGGGGCACGCCGCGCGCGATCGCCGACCTCGCCCGGCACAATTGCATCGGCTTTCGCCTGCTCTCGAGCGGCGCCGTCTATGCCTGGGACCTGAGGGACGGCGGGACCGAACTGTCGGTCTCGGTCGCCGGCACGGCGCGCGTGACCGACCCGACCTACGCCAAAGAACTGGCACTGGCCGACATCGGGATCGCCTATCTGTTCGAACCTTTGGCGCGCGCGGAACTGGCGGCGGGCACGCTGGTTCAACTGATGCCCTGGGCGAGCCTCGACGAGCCGGGCCTGTTCCTTTATTTCCCGCGCCGCGCCGCCGACGCGCCCAAGCTGCGCGCCTTCATCGACACGGCAAAAGAGGTACTGCGCGCGACGGGTTGACGGAGCGGCCGGGCGCTTGCGCTTGCAAAGATCGCGGACGTAGGCCATTCAAGGCATTGCCGAAAACCGCCTTTCGAAAGCCCCAGCACCATGATCGATGAAGCCGATCGCCATTTCTACGAGCCGTCCAAGGGCCATGGGCTGCCGCACGACCCGTTCAACGCGATCGTCGGCCCCCGGCCGATCGGCTGGGTCTCCACCCGCGGCCTCGACGGCTCGGTCAACCTGGCGCCCTACAGCTTCTTCAATGCGTTCAACTACACCCCGCCGATCATCGGCTTTTCCAGCACCAGCCCGAAAGACAGCCTGCGCAACGCGCGCGACACCGGCGAGTTCGTCTGGAACCTGACGACGCGCGACCTGGCCGAGCAGATGAACCAGACCTGCGCCATGGTGCCCTACGGCACGAACGAATTCGCGCTGGCCGGCCTGACCTCCCTGCCCTCGCGCCTGGTGTCGGTGCCGCGCGTGGCCGAGAGCCCGGTGCATTTCGAATGCAAGGTGATCGAGATCATCCAGATGAAGAGCCACACAGGCGTGCTGGCCCAGGCCTGGCTGACGCTCGGCGAGGTCGTGGCCGTGCACATCGACAAGGCACTGCTGAAAGACGGTATCTTCGACACGTTCGGTGCCGGCATCGTGCTGCGCGCGGGCGGCCCCAGCGCCTATGCCGCGATCGGCCCGGAAACGCGCTTCGATATGCATCGGCCGAAATAGCCGACAGGATCTGCTGTCGGCGCCCTGCATCCGCTATCGCTTCGCCGGCGGGTCGTCTATCGCTGGGAATTCGAACACGACGGCATCCCGATCCAGATCGTAGTCTCGGGCCCGCTCGCGCGGGGCGACCAGGACCTGATGCTGGAGGCGGCGCCTTCATCGATTTCGCACGGCGGGGGTAGCGGAGATCCGTGCCTTCGCAGACGCGACGATCTCTGCCACTCTCGATTTTCCCGTCAGCCATGGAGCATCGAGAGTGCCGAGACGCTGTCTGCTGCTGCTGACGATCCTGTTGCTGTCCGTCACGATCGCCCATGCCGACGAGCAGGTGCTGCGCCTGGGCAACGGGTCGGAGCCGGCGACGCTCGATCCGGCGCTGGCCGATCTGCAACCGGATCAGCAGATCCTGCACGACGTATCGGAAGGGCTGGTCGTGATCGGCCCCGCCGGCGAGGCGCTGCCGGGCCAGGCCGAAAGCTGGATGGTCAGTCCGGACGGCATGACCTATCGCTTCACCTTGCGCCCCGGGCTCGCCTGGTCGAATGGAGCGCCGCTGACGGCGGAGGATTTCGCCTGGAGCTGGCGCCGCACGGTCGATCCCAGGACCGGCTCGAAATATGCCTTTCCGTTCTATCCGATCGTGAATGCCGAACGGATCGTGACCGGCGCCGAGCCCGACCCGGCAGCACTGGGCGTGCGCGCGGTCGACGACCGGACGCTCGAGGTCCGGCTGAAGGCGCCGACCGGGTTCTTCCTGAAGCTGCTGGGCGCACCGGCGTTCAGTCCGGCCTATCGGCCCGCGGTCGAACAGTTCGGCCATCAATATACCCGGCCCGGCAACCTCGTCTCGAACGGCGCCTTCATGCTGGCGGAATGGACGCCGCAGTCGCGCGTCGTTCTGGTCCGCAACCCGCATTATTGGGACGCAGCCGCGGTCGTGCTCGACAAGGTCGAGTATTTCCCGATCGAGAACCAGAACGAGGAACTGAAACGCTATCGGGCCGGCGAGATCGACATGACCTATGACGTGCCGTCCGACCAGATCGATTTCATCCGCGCCGAGTTGCCGGCCGACCTGCATATCGAGCCGTTCATGGGCACCTACTACCTGGGCTTCAACCTGACCCGGCCGCCGTTCAAGGATGATCTGAAGCTGCGCGAGGCGGTCAACCTGGTGATCGACCGCGAGGCGATCGTGTCCAAGATCACCAGGACCGGCGAGGTACCGGCCTATGGCTGGGTTCCGCCCGGGATCGACGGCTATGCGAACCAGAACTTCGATTGGAAGGACCAGCCGATGGCCGAGCGCATCGCCCGGGCGCGCCAGCTCTATGCCGAGGCCGGCTACGGCCCGGACAAGCCGCTCAGCATCGAGCTGCGCTACAACACCAGCGAGAACCACAAGAAGATCATGATCGCGGTCGCCGGCATGCTGAAGCAGGCGCTGGGCATCCAGGTCCATCTGGTGAACCAGGAATTCAAGGTGTTCATCGAGGCGCGCAAGGACAAGCGCGAGACCGAGCTGTTCCGCGACGGCTGGACCGCCGACTATCCGGACGCCAACAATTTCGCCGAGCTGCTGGTCTCGGGCGCCGGCCTCAACGATCCCGGCTATGCCAACCCGGCCTATGACGACCTGGTGCACCGGGCCCAGGTGACGGTCGACACCGGCGCGCGCATGGCGTTGCTGGAAGCGGCCGAACGGCTCGTGCTGCACGACCAGCCGCTGGCGCCCGTCTTCACCTATCGCATCAAGCGGCTGGTGAAGCCCTATGTGAAAGGCCTCAGCATCAATATCCTGAACTTCTATTATTCGAAGCAGGTCCGGCTCGATCCGCATTGAGAAGACGCGGTCGCGATCGTTCCATCCCAATTCTCCGTCATTCCCAGGGAGGCGCCAGAGAATGGGGATACCTCTTTTTCTGAACGATCTCAGAGCATTAGTATAATACTCCGTCATGCCCGGGCTTGACCGCGGAGGAAAGCTAACGTTCTGAAACAGAACAAAGATACGTACGTAGCTCGGCACCTCCGCGGGGTCGGAAAAACGCGATCACGCGGCCCGGATGCCGCCGAGGAAGCCCGCGACGTCGCCCTTCAGCACATCGGCCTCGGTGCTCATCGCCTGGGCGGCGGTGCGGACTTCGTTCGCGACCTCGCTCGACTGGTCGACCGCGCTCGACACGTCG
>NZ_DASZBY010000076.1:0-9321 GCF_035943795.1 Aliidongia sp.
CCAGGAGATCGCACCGACCGGCCAGATCCCGCCGAGCTATCCTCAGGTGCGCCGCTTTCTCGACCGTCTGGGCACGATCGAGATCAACCGGGGCCGCATGGGGCCGCGCGACATCAAGAACCTCAAGGCCTATGTGAAGCGGGACGATGCCTTGCTCGACCCGCTCGATATCGCGCTGGTCGACGGTCATACCTTCGATGCCGAGGTCTGCCATCCCTTCCATGGCGGCCCGTTCCGTCCGGAAATCACGACCGTCGTCGATGCCAAGACGCGCCTGGCGCTCGGCTTCTCGCTCGGCCTGGCCGAGAGCGCGCAATCGGTCATGGATGCGGTGCGCGATGCGGTCCAGCGCTATGGCGTGATGGCGTGGCTCTATTCCGACAACGGCCCGGGCAACAAGGCGGACCTGACCAGCGGCCCGGTGGTCGGCCTCATCGCCCGCCTCGGCGCCTCGCACATGTTGAGTCGGGCCTATAATTCGATGTCGCGCGGCCGAAGCGAGCGCGTCCATCAAACGATCTGGGTCCGCGCCGCGCGCAAGCTGCCGTCGTTCATCGGCGCCGACATGGACGCGGAGGCAAGCAACCGCGTCCACAAACTGACCCGCAAGGAACTGCAGGGTCGCGGGCGCAATCTGCTGATGCCGTGGCGCGACTTCGTCGCCTTCTGCCAGGCCGAGACCGACGACTACAACAACCGACCGCACAGCGGCCTGCCGTCGATCATCGATACCGACACGGGCAAGCGCCGCCACCAGACGCCGATGGAAGCTTGGCGCGCCGCGATCGAGGCCGGCTTCACGCCCGATGCCGTGGCTCCGGATCTGGCGGCCGATCTGTTCCGGCCGCACCGGATCGCGCGGACGAACCGCGGCCTCATCCAGTTCTCGAACCTGGAATACTTCCACCAGGATCTGGTCGAGCATGGCGGCGACGACGTCATGGTCGGCTACGAGTGGAACGATCCGTCGTTCGTCTGGGTCAAGACACTCGAAGGCCGCCTGATCTGCAAGGCGGCGCTCGACGGCCACAAGCGCGACTTCATCCCCAAATCGATGCTCGAACAGGGCCGCGAGACCCGCGCCCAGGGCCGCTTGCGCCGCCTGGAGGCGAATGTCGCGGAAGTCCAAGCCGAGCTGCGCGGCGCGCCGATCGAGGCCGAACCGCTGCAGCTGACCGCCAGCGACGAGGTCGCCGCCGACCTGATGCTCGCCCGCTTCGAACCCGCGCCGATCGCCGAGATCGTGCCGATCGGCGCGCCGGCCCTGCGCTGGCCGGGTGGCGAGGCGGAACGCATCGGTTGGCTCGCGCGCAATCCTGATGGTGTGGCCCCGGAAGACCTCGCCTGGCTTGCCGATCGGTGCCGGGTCAGCCAGGGCTTCGGGCTGCTCTACGAGGATGAACTGGCCCAGATCCGGGCCGCTCAAAAGGTTAGCGCCGCCGGGTGATCAGACCCGACGGCGCTGGGTAACGACGCTTCACGAGGACATTGTACATGCGTAATCAGTTCGCGAAAACCAGCAACGTCAAAGCCTTCATGGGCGCCTATTCCCGCGTGGAAGACCGGGGCGCCCGCGAGGCATCCTGGCTGTTTGTCGGCGGCGTGCCGGGGCTCGGCAAGACCCGGACCGTCATGTGGTTCGGCCTCCAGATCGGCGCGGTCTACGTCCGCGCCAAGGCCAACTGGAACACGAGCTGGATGCTGCAGGAGATCGCGACCGAGTTGGGTCTCGATGCCGGCGGCCGGATCAAGGATCTGTTCGCCCAGGTGCTGGGCTCGCTCGCCTCGTCGGGTCGGCACCTGATCATCGACGAAGCGCGCAACCTGCTGCACGACGTCAAGCTGCTGGAGACGCTTCGCGACCTGTCGGACACGTCCGAAGCCGTGATCATCCTGTCCGGCGAGGATTTCGTGCTGAAGCGCCTGACCACGCGCTATCCGCAGATCCGCAGCCGTATCACCGAGACCGTCGAGTTCCGGCCGGCGTCGATCGACGACGTGCGCCTGGTCTGCGACGAGCTGTGCGAGATCAAGGTCGCCGACGACCTGGTCGCCGAGATCCACAAGCAATCCCGTGGCTTCCTGCGCGAGGTCAAGAATGCCGTCGCCAATGTCGAGCGCTTCGGCAAGTCCCAGGGCGTCACGTCGATCGACCTCGGCGCCGTCGCCGGGCGGCAGCTCTGCCAGGACCGTGACGATGCCCGTACCCGCCAGCGCGCGGGGCTCTGACCATGGCCGTCGCCGAAACCCATTGGAAGGGCGGGATCATCCTGCACGCGCTGCCGGCCGAGGGCGCCTGCATGACGCTCGACCAGCTCGCCGCCCGCACCGGCCTAGCCAGGGATCGCGTTACGCGCCTCGTTACCCCGCTGAACAAGAACGGGCTCGTCTCGATGGTGCGTTTGGGTTGCTACCGCCGCACGCCGGCGGGCGACAGCGCGCTCGCGGCCGGCAAGTTCAAGAGCGGGCCGAAGGGGCCGAAACGGGTGCCCAGCAAGAAATCCGGGCTCAAGGACAAGCTCTGGTCGGCCCTGCGCATGCTGCGTAAGGCGACGGTGCCGGAGCTGCTCGAATTGGTCGACACCACGGGCCTGAAAGACCCGGACGGTCTCACGACCCGTTACCTGCTCCATCTACGCAAGGCCGGTGTAACGGGCTTGGCACGTAAGCGCGTCGCCGGCACCGCGCCAACGAGCAACGGCTATAGCCAGCACATTCTGCTGCGCGACCTCGGTCCGAAGGCGCCGGTGTGGAAGGCCACGGCGAAGCAACTGCTCGACCCCAACAAGGGCGGCCAGCCGATCCTCCCGACCGCTGAGGTAGAGCATGACTGAGCCCACCTGGCTGCTCATGCTGCGCAAGGCCGTCGGTCGCCTGGGTAGCATCCAGGCGGTCGCCGACGATCTCGGCTACAGCCGCACCGCGATCTCCCTGGTCCTCTCCGGCAAGTACGACAAGCCGACCCGCGCGATCGAGCAGGCCGTGCTGGCCCGGCTCGACTACGTCGAATGTCCGCACCTTTCGAGCGAGATCTCGCGCGAAGAGTGCAACGGCTATTCCCGCCGCCGGATGCCGCAGAGCGATCCGGCGAAGATCAAGCATTGGTCGGCCTGCCAGCGTTGCCCGGTGATGGCGGCGGCCCTCGGCGTAGAGCGGAAGGCATCATGAAGAAACCCGACGGCCTGACCCTGTCGCAATGGGTGAAAACCCTGCGCGCCCAGATCCTCTACGAGATGACGCTCAATCCCGACGACTGGCTGATCCTGAACCAGACCGAGGCGCTCGCGCTGACCTCCGCTCTGGTCGAGATCGCCCAGGACATCCGGACGTTGGAGGCGCAGGCGTCCGTCGCCCCGCCGCTCGATCCCCATACCAACGTGGTGCCATTCTCCCCTGTCCGGCGCTTGACCTCGGCGCGGCCGAACGGTGGGGGAGACGTAGCATGAAGGGCTACTCCCGTCGGGAATGGATTGAGGCCTGCGTTGCCGCCTTCGCGGTCCTGGTCTTCGTCTACGGCCTGTTCGGGCCGTTGGGCGGCAGGCTGATGCCATGACGATCGCCAGCCCGGAACGCCTGCTGCGTCGCGAGCGCCAGGTCGCCTTCGAACATGTGTTCTGGGCGGCCGGCCAGCACCTGTCCCCGCGCCAAGTGCTGACGGCCCTGGGCGAGGCCTGGGCCGTGCCCTGGCCGCCGACCTGGCACGACGTGGTGCTGGCGCTGATCGCCGAGCGCCGCAGCGCCATCGCCAAGCATCGCAAGACGGAGGGTTCGCATGTCCGCCTATCCCGGTCTCTCCCGGCTCGCCGTCGGCGGGTCGGTCACTCGCTCGCATTCCATTCGGCGTCAACGGTTCTGGCGCCGCGTCATTCGCTGGATCTGGAGGTAAGACTATGAACACCGCAGCCGTTCCCGAGGGCTACCGCCGGGACAGTAAGGAACGCCTCGTTCCTGCGCACATGATCCGCCCGACGGATTTGCTCGAAGACCAGCTCGTCGAGAAGATGATGGGCTATGCCGACGAGCTTTCGTCCCAGATCTCGCGGTTCAAGGCCCATTGCTTCAGCGATGTCGGCGCGTTCATCGACCTTCTGAAGGAAAAGTACCAGCTGGCCCGTGGCGGCGTGAAAGGCAACATGACCTTCACGGCCTATGACGGGTGCAGCAAGGTCCAGGTCGCGATCGCCGAGAACATGGTGTTCGGACCGGAACTGCAGATCGCCAAGGGGCTGATCGACGAGTGCATCGTCGACTGGGCCGAGGGCGCCGACGCCAATCTGCGCGTGCTGGTCGACCACGCGTTCAAGACGGACCAGGAAGGTCAGGTCAGCCGCGAAGCCGTGTTCGCGTTGCGCCGCGTCGAGATCCAAGACGATCGCTGGAAGCGGGCCATGGAAGCGGTCGGCGACAGCATCCGGATCGTCGGCAGCAAGGCCTATATCCGGTTCTACCGGCGCACCTCGCCGACCGCCCGCTGGGACGCGATCACCATCGACATGGCGGGTGCGTGATGGGCTGGATTTCTCTCGCTCCCAGGTCCGGCCGACAGATTGCGGAATCCGGTCCGGTTTGCACGATGAGCTTCGCCGGGGATCGGGTCAGCATTCGCCTGACGGGGCAGCTGCTGTCCCTGCTCGGCCTCAAGCATTCGGATCGGGTGACCATCCTGCTGGGAGAAGGTCCCGACGTCGGCGCGATGCAAATCTTTGCGGGCAACGGTTACGCGATCCGGCGGGTCAACAAAACCCAGGCCACCGGCCACCTCGCGGTCCAGCCGTGGAAACACGTTGATCAGAAGCCGCATCCAAGCCGAGCGGTGGAACATCGGCTCGGCAGGACGTCCGAGGGAAAGCCTCTTCTGCTGATCACCCTGCCCGAATGGGCTGCTCCACGCTTCCATGACGTGGCGCCGCGCCGGTCGCCGCCGCCGCCGATCCCTTTGCTGAAATAGGAAAGCATCATGACGGGACCGATCCAGCTCACGCCGAAACAGCGTGATTGCATGCGCGTGATCCAGGACATGACCGATGCGAGCGGCGGTGTGGCTCCGACCTTAAGCGAGATCGCATCCCAGGTCGGGCTCATGTCGAAGAGCAACGTGCACCGGCTGCTGTGCGGCCTGGTGGAACGCGGCTACATCGAACGGACCCACCAACGGGCACGCGCGATCAAGATCCTGCACCGCCTGCCGCCGTCGGAAGTGGTGGCCGCTCTCGCCCAGCTCGGCGAAGTGCTGTCAGCCGCTGTCGCCAGCGCCGATGGCATGGTCCGGATCATCGCGCCCCGCGAGATGGTCGACGCCGCGATCGTCGCCATCGGCATCAAGGCCGCCTGAGAATGTCCGCCCGGCGTCCGATCACCGGGGAGCTGCTGCTCGAACTGACGACGGCGGCCAGCGCCGCCGCCCAGGTCCTGCCGCGCCGGGAAACCCGCGCGCGCTACCGCCTGCAGCATGTCGTGCAGCAGCTCGTCGCCAGTGCGGGCGCTGGACACCTTCTGATCGACCGCCCGACCCGGGAAGTCGCCTTCGACCAGCTCCGCGCCGCCGTGAAGGCCGCACGAGCCGCCGGCGTCGAGTGGCGCGACGTCGTCGTGCTGGTGAATGGAGACGATGAACGATGAAGAAGACGATCTCGCCGACCGAGTTTGACTTGAAGGCACTGAGGGCTCTGTCCAACGGCTTTGGAGCAATACTCGAACAGTCCGAATATCCGAAGAAGACGTACTTCATCGTCGATTGTGATGGCGCGCGGCTCGGAATGTACTTGATGGCCGAAGTCACCCGCTGGTGGAAAGCCGGCTGGATCGTCTGTCGCATGGACGATCGGACGTCGCCGTCGCAGTCCGGCGAGTACATTCTGACAGATGCGGGCTCCGATATGCTGGAAGGCCTCACTCCACCGAAGGCTCCTGTCCAGCTGTCGCTTCTGGAGTCTCGCTATGAAAACTAGCAGTCAGATCTGCGCGGCCGACAGCTGCGGCGCGGCCTGCCAGCGCGGGCAACTCATGTGCAAGCCATGCTGGTATTCCGTGCCGGGAGCGCTTCGCAAAGCAGTCAACATGACCTGGCGCACGTATCGCGCCGAGCCGGACTTGCCGCAGCTGAAGGCATATCGCGTCGCCCGCGACGCTGCGATCGCCGCCGCCAGGGAGGCACGGCCATGACGGCGCGCCGCAAGCTCTCCGTCCTCGCACTGTCCGTGGCTGGCAGTTGGGCGGCCATCGGCCTGGTCGCCGGCCTCGTCATCCTGGTGCTGCGGTGACCGGGCGCCGCTACACCGCCGACGATCTGGCCGGGCTGAAGGCAAAGATCCGGGCACTTCGGTCCCGAACGCTCGATCGCGGCTGTTCCGAAGCGGAGGCCGTCGCCGCTGCTGCTAAAGCCGCCGAGCTGATGCATGGTGCCGGCCTGACCGACGAGCTGGTCGACCGACCCCCGTTCGCCGAGGTCGAATTGCCGATGGCGGCCGTCCGGATGAAGCGGCCATGGTCCGGTCTGTTCGTCTCGATCGCCTCGGTTTGCACCGTCCAGGTCTGGCACGGCTACGCCCAAGGCGGCTCGCTCGTGATCTTCGGCTTCGAGCCCGACGTGCTGATCGCCGAGTATCTGGTCGAGATGCTGTCGCGATGCGTCGAGACCGAGCGGGCGAATTTCCGGCTCACCGACGCTTATCGACGGCGCCGCGTCGCCCGAACCCGCAAGCAAGCGGTGGATGCCTTCCTTGCCGGCTTCATCGCGGCGCTGGCGAACAAGGTGCGGATGCTCGCGTCCGACGCGTCTGTCGACGAGCACCAAGCGAAACGCGCCGCTGTCGAGACCGAGGTCGCGCGCCGGGACATCCAGCTGCGCGCAAAGCGTCAGACGAAGGCACGCGACCTCTCCCGGCATGAAGCCTTCGGGTCCGGCTACGCCGCCGGCCGCGCCGTGCCCATCCATTCCGGCGTCGGTGCCGAAGCAGCTCGTACCGGCCTGCCTGCTCCCCGTCTTTCCTTGCCAGCACCTGGAGGCCGAAATGCCTAATTCCGTCCCGATCCTGTCGGTCGCGTTGTCGCACGCCGAGCTGATCCGCCTGGTCTCGCCCCGCATCCTCAGTCAGTACCCGAGCGCCGGCATCATCGAGCATTGGGTGATCGACATCGTGCAGCTCAAGGGCGGCCTGCGCTTCGACCTCATCGCCCCTGGGGAGGCGCGTCGATGAACGCCGTCGATCCGACCCGCCAAGCCGAGTTGGCCAAGATCCATGTCGCCAAGAAGGAACTGGCGCTGGCCGATGACAGCTATCGCGCCATCATCGGCCGGTTTTCCGCCGGCCGAACCGACAGCAGCGCCAAGCTCTCGCCGCGCGAGCGCCATGCCGTGCTCGACCATTTCGAAACCTTGGGCTTCAAGCCATCCGCCAGGGCACCGGCGGCCGACCGCCGCGTCGACACCCGTCCCCAGGCGCAGAAGCTGAAGAACCTCTGGCAGGCGCTGTGGGAGATGGGCGCCGTGTACGAACCAAGCGACCAGGCGCTCGCGGCATTCGTCTGCCGGCATACGTCGATCGCGGCGCTACGCTGGAACAGTGCGGCGGACCTGAAGGTGGCGATCGACTGCCTCAAGGGTTGGTGCCGGCGTGTCGGTTACTCGGCGCAGCCCTTCCACGGCCGCCGGCCGACGCTGGGCGAGGGCCGGTACGAGCCGGTACTGATCGAGGCGCAATGGGCGCGCCTGGTGAAGCTCGACGCGGTGAAGGCCGGGGAACAGGCCTCGCTCGCGACCTGGATGGGCAACGAAGGTTTCCGCGTGCGGGCGCCCGAGGATCTCGACCGCGACGATGGTCCGGAGATCGTGAGCCGGCTCGGCAAGTGGCTGCGCCGCGTCTCTCGCGGCAAGCCGGAAATCAGCGACGGTCCCGATGACTGATCCGATCCAGATCCACGCGGAGGCCTTGCCGGAGATGCTGGCTAACATTGCCCGCTGGACCAGCGTCGAGATCGCGATCGCGATCGCGCGCGAGTTCGGTGGCGGCCGGCTCTACATCCCGGAGACGATCAAGCGCGAGCATCCGCTGGCGCGCCTGGTCGGCCTGCAGGCGGCGCGGGTGATCGGCGCCCAGCTGGGCGGCGAGCGCTTCAAGGTGCCGTCCGCCCGCGTGTATCTGAATTGGCTCGATGCCAAGCGCATGTTCGCCGAGGGGAAGACCCGGCAGCAGATCGCCAAGACGCTGCATCTGAACTACGACCGGGTGCGCCAGCTGACGGCGGGCTTTGAGATGCTCGATCGCGACGCGGTTCTATCCATGATCCCGCTGCGCCAACCCGCATCATGTCCTGGCTGCGGACGTCGGCGATGCAGTCCCAAAGCGCATCAGCCCGCGAAGGCACCTGTCGACGCGAAGCAATTGTCGCTGTTTCCGCCAGATGCCGCGTGACGGAGAGATTTTGATGTCGAAGCCGATCGAGACCAACGCCGCGACGATGGACTATGTGCATCAGCTGATTGCCGCCGGCCACGAGATTGCCGAGGCGCTAGGCCTGAATGGCGGCGAAGTCGTGCAGGGCGCCGCGATTTTTGCCGGCATGCAAGCGCGGTGTAACGCTCGGCCGGGCATGGCCGAGGTCGTCGGGGAAATGTCGGCCGAGGTCGTTCGTCGCCTCGCGACGGGCCGAACTGCGACGATCAACTGATTGCCCATAGGACATCTTGGGATTGCCCTATGGGCATACGGAGGGCGTAGGCCGCAGGTTCAAATCCTGCCTGGTGAGAGCCAGTAGCTCAGTCTGGTAGAGCACGCCGATGAGGGAGGTCGCCGGTTCAAATCCGGCCGGGATCCACGATCGCCTCTTCAGGGATCGCCCGTAGCTCAGTCTGGTAGAGCGCCCCGTCAGCCCCAGGAACAGATGCTCTTATCGAGTGAGTGGCGTTGAAGGAAACGCAGGCAATTCAAATGGCGGAGACCGGCCCGACCGGCGTGCCTCCCATCCGACGGCTACGATAGCCCAAGGTCCGCTCGGTAGCCGGTATCAAGCCCGGCCTCATTCGGTAAGACGATCGTCTCTCTAGCCCCCAAATACGGCCCCGATCCGCCTACCTTAGCGCACGTGCCCAGGCGGGCGATCCTGCCCGCCATGAAATCGCTCTCGCCTTCCCAGATCTTCTTCGCCCAGCTCGCCAACGTCGTCGTGCGGCCGACGCTCGCGCGCCTCGGCCTCAATGACGGCCCGGTCGCTCTCAATCTCCTGCTCGGCACCGCCGCCCAGGAAAGCGGCGGCACCTACCTGGCGCAGTATCCGACCGGCCCGGCGCTCGGCCTGTGGCAGATCGAGCCCAATACCCACCAG
>NZ_DASZBY010000077.1:0-5637 GCF_035943795.1 Aliidongia sp.
GAGGACGCGGAGATGGAGCGGCGCCGCGCGGCCTTGCCGGTCCTGCCGCCGCCGGACTGGACCCGGCGCGGCTACGCCCGGCTGTTCTACAAGAGCATCCTGCAGGCCGACGAAGGCTGCGACTTCGACTTCCTGGTCGGCTCGGATACGCTTTAGGCCGGCGAGTCCTCGCCGCCGGCACGCCTCGCCTCGCCCGGACGCAGGCCGAAGCGCCGCTGGAAGGCGCGGCTGAACGCGCTTTCCGACTGGTAGCCGACCTCGGCCGCGATCTGGGCCAGCGAACTGGCGCCGGCGAGCAGTTTGCGTCGCGCGATGCCCAGGCGCAACTCGGCCAGGAAGGCGAGCGGCGCCATGCCGGCGGTCTTCTGGAAGCTGCGGACCAGGGTTGCCCGCGACGCGCCGGCCTGGGATGCGAGTTCATCCAAACCCCAGTCGCGCTCCGGCGCTTCCAGGATCGCCGCCACGGCCCGGGCGGTCTGGCGCTGGCCCAGGAGACCCAGCAGCCCCTGCTGGACGGGTTCCCGATCGAAGTGCGACCGCAGGATCATGACCAGCAGCGCGCTCGCCAGGTCGGCGGCGATGGCCGCGGCGCCGGGACGGGCGGCATCCAGCTCGTCACGGATCGCCGCCATCAGCTGGCGCAGGCGGACCGCATCGGCATCCTGGTGGGTGCGCACGACGACCACCGACGGCAGGGTCGCGAAGATCAGGTTCTGATGGGCCTGCTCGAACTTCAGGCGACCGCAGACCAGTTCCGTCTCCGCGTCGCCATCCCCGTTGGTCTTGACCGCGATCGCGCCGGTATGGGTATGGCGCAGATTGGCGGTTCCCACCGCGTCGGTCGGGGTGGTGCTGCCCCGCACCGTATGGGCGCCGCCATGGGGCAATACCGCCACGTCGCCGGCCTCGAGCAGGACCGCGGCGGTGTCGGGCAGCTGAAGCAGGCAGGTGCCGCGGGCGACCAGGTGGAACGGTGCCCATCCATCACCCTCGGCGTCGTGGCGCGATGCCCATTGCGCGCCGAACCGGCACAGGCTTTCCAGTTCCGGCCGCACCCGCAGCAGCGGGGCGAGCCCGCTCAGCACATCGGGGAGGTCTGGTGGATTCATCGGCAGCGGCCGTCTTCTCGAAATCGATCCGCGCGGTCATCGGGTTGAGCCGGGCGGCCATCCTCCTTGCATACCATCGGCCTTATCTTCTGTGAACCGGCCAGCCTCATCCCAGGCGGCCCCAAGATCAGGAGAAATTCGATGTCCATGCTCGATTGGAACGGCTATCGCCAGCAGCTCAACGTCCGGATCGGCGAGATCGCCAAGATCAGCCCCGACGTCATCAAGGGCTACCAGGCGCTGAGCGCCGCCGGCCAGAAGTCCGACCTGCTGGGCGCCAAGACGCGCGAACTGATTTCGCTCGCCGTCGCCGTCGCCATCCGCTGCGACGGCTGTATCACGGTCCACACCAAGGCCGCGGTCAATCATGGCGCTACCCGCGAGGAAATCGTCGAGGCGATCGGCGTCGCGACCGCGCTCAACGCCGGTGCCGGCCTGGTCTATTCTGCCCGCGTACTCGACGCCTTCGAGCAGACGACGGCCTCATAACCCTCGATCGGAGTGCGGATCATGAAATACGTCGATGTCGCGCTGGCCCGGATCGGGGCTTCCGATCGCCTGGGCCTCACCCTGATGCGCCTGGCGATCGCGATCATCTTCCTGTGGATCGGCGCGCTGAAATTCGTGCCCTACGAGGCGGACAGCATCACGCCGTTCGTGGCCAACAACCCGGTGATGTCGCTGTTCTACAAGCACCCGGACGAATATAAGCCGCACCTGACCCACGAGGGCCAGCTCGTCCCGGCCGAACGGGAGTGGCAGACCCGGAACAACACTTACGGCTTCTCGAAGGGTCTCGGCACGGTCGAACTGACCATCGGCGTGCTGGTGCTGTTGAACCCGGTTTCGGTGCCGCTGGGATTTCTGGGCGCCCTGCTCGCCTTCCTGACGCCGTTCGTCACCCTGTCGTTCCTGGTGACGACGCCCGAGGCCTGGGTTCCGGCGCTGGGCGATGCCGAGCATGGCTTCCCGTACCTGTCGGGCGGCGGCCGGCTGGTGCTGAAGGACGTGGCCTTGCTGGCCGGTGCGCTGCTGGTAATGGCAGACTCGGCCCGGGCGCTTCGGCGCAACCTGGCCGCGGCCCGCACGCCCTCCCGTCAGGCCGTGCCGCAGACCCTTCGGTGATCCGGCAAGCCAATCGAGCGCCCTTCCTGCATGGGAAGGGCGCTCAAACGTGCTGTGCGACCGATCGAGCCGATCGCCTGTTCGAAAATCGGAAAGCCAGAAACCGCGCTCAGCTCAATGCGTCAGCAGAGCGGTAGCAGCCAAGACAGGAACCAGAAGAACGAGGGTGAACAACCCGCAAAGGGCGGACACTCGCTCATACCATGACCACTTCTTCCAGTCGGACTGAAGGTCCTGCATGATGAATACTCACAGACTAAAATAAATGTTCTGGTAATATCGGCAAAATGTTCGAAGTTGAAGGTGCTTGTTTCAAGACGATGCCGACAAGAGGAACAATACGACCGGATTCGTTCAAGGATTGCTAACGGCAAGGAAAAAGAACCCGACAGTGGGAAGTTCTTATCAGGCATTTATGGAATATTTATGGCGCTATTCGTTCATATTTTATCTATTGCGCGCTTCCGAGACCGGCGTGCCGATCTGCCGCATGGGCAGACACTGGAACGGCAAGGCGCCGATCCCAGTTAGCAGTGTGGAAGAGCCGATCGGAGCGACAGTCCAATGGCCTCGCCGGGAAATCTTTCGCGACGGGACTCACGTGTCGACCTGCTGCGCGGCATCGCGCTGCTGACGATTTTCGTCGACCATGTTCCGGGCAATCTGCTTGGCAATCTGACCTTCCGCAATTTCGGCTTCAGCGATGCGGCCGAGCTGTTCGTCGTGCTCGCCGGCTTTTCCTCGATGATGGCCTATGGCGGCTGTTTCGAACGCAACGGAACGGTGCCCGGTCTGCGCCGGATCGGCGCACGGTGCCTGCGGATCTACCTGGTCCAGATGGGCCTGCTGGCGGCGACGCTCGCCATCATCTGGCTGTGGGACCAGCGGTTCGGCCTTGACACGGCGGTGATCCAGCCGATCCTCGATCGCGGCATGCGCAGCGGCATGACCCGCGGGTTGATCCTCGAAGCGCTGCCGGCCTATCTCGACATCCTGCCGCTCTATGTCGTGCTCATCGGCATCTTCCCGCTGGTCTACCTGCTGATGCGCTGGAACCCGGTCGTGGCGCTCGCGCTCTCCGGCGGCATCTGGCTCGCGACCAACCTCGATCCGGAACTCAACCTGCCCAATACGGTGTATGCCCGGCTCTGGTTCCTCGATCCATTCGCCTGGCAGTTCCTGTTCACCATCGGCATCGGCATGGCAATGGTGATGCGGCGGCGCGACGGCCGCCTGCCGATCGTGCCCGGCTTGCGGATCGCCGCCTGGGTCTATCTCGCGTTCGCGCTGCTGGTTGCCGCACCCTGGCGCATCTGGGGCCTGTGGGACGTCCAGTTGCTGGCGGTGCCGATGACCGACAAGACCATCCTGGCGCCGCTTCGGCTCATGAACATCCTGGCCTTCGTCTATTTGGCTCTGACGTCCGACGGGTTGCGGGCGCTGGCCGCCCGGCCGCTGGTCGCGCCGATCATCGCCTGCGGCAAGCATTCGCTCGAGGTCTTTGCGATCGGTACGATCCTGTCGCTGATCGGGCGTCTTCTGTTCGAGACGTTCGGCACGCCGCTGTCGCTGCAGCTCATCGTCAACGGCGTCGGCTTCACCGCGCTGTTCTGGGTCGGGTGGGTGCTGGAAATCGGACGAACCGCGCCCCAGCCGGCCCCGCATCTGCCGGAAATCCGCCCGGGTGTCTGAACGCCGTCAACATCGGCAATGTATTTTTAACCGAAACCGGGGCATGCTTCGCTTCATGACGTTCCTCCCTTATCTCAGCGGCGGCTGGTCGGCCGGTCAATCCGGTCCCAGCCGCCGTTTTTTTGCCTTCGCCTGTACGATGGCGATCGGGTTGCTCTCCTGCCATTCCGCCGCGGCGGCCGACGCGATCCTGATCGCGACACCGCCCCTGGCCCAGCCGGCCACCGGGCCCTTGGCCCATGTTGCCGCCCGCCTGGCGCATGGCGCCCCGCTGACCATCGTCGCCTTCGGCTCATCCTCGACCGAGGGCGTGGGCGCCAGCTCGCCGGCCCATGCTTATCCCGCGCGTCTTCAAGCCGATCTCGCGGCGCAGGTGCCGTCGACCGAAACCATCACCGTGATCAACCGCGGCATCGGCGGCGAAGATGCCGACGACATGCTGGTCCGCCTGCAGAGGGACGTGATCGGCGCCAGGCCCGACCTGGTCATCTGGCAGACCGGTACGAACGATCCGCTGCGCAAGCTGCCGATCGATCGGTTCGAGGCCGAGACCCGCGCCGGGATCGCCCGGATGCGGGCCGCCGGCATCGATGTCGTGCTGATGGAACCGCAGGATTGCCGCATGATGCGTGCGACGCCGGGCGCCTTCACCTATCTCGATGCCGTGCGCCGGATCGGCCAGGACATGGCCGTACCGGTCGTGCGTCGCTACGACATGATCCACCGCTGGCTGGCCGACGGTTCGGTGACCGAGGCGCAATTGATGGCGCCCGACGGTCTGCACATGGCGGACGAGGGCTACGAGCGGCTGGCCAAGGAAGTCGCCCATGAACTGCTGGCGGCCGCCGGCCGCCTGCCGGTGGTCGTGAAGGCATCCGCCCGCTGACCGGCGGCGGACCCGTGCGATGATCCTGACCTACGCTTGGGTCGCCCTCGGCGGCGCGCTCGGCAGCATGGCCCGCTTCTGGATGGCGAACGCAGTCGCGGCCGTGACCGGGGCGGCGTTTCCCTGGGGCACGCTCGGCATCAACATCATCGGGTCGTTCGTGATCGGCCTGTTCTTTGCCCTGACCGGGCCGGGTGGGCGGTTCGACGTCCCGTCCGATGCGCGGATCTTCGTCATGGTCGGGATCTGCGGGGGCTTCACCACTTTTTCGTCCTTCAGTCTGCAGACCCTGCTGATGCTGCAGGACGGCCAGATCGTCCGGGCCGGCGCCTATATCCTGGGCTCGGTCGTGCTGTGCCTGCTGTTCGTCTGGCTGGGTACGCTGCTGGCCTTCGCGCGGTAGCGCCACCTCTGTCGGCACCCCCGGCGAAAGCGCTTGGGGATGTCCAAGTCTCGTTTTCCCGTTTATCTCACAATGCGTTAACATAATACTCCGTCATGCCCGGGCTTGACCCGGGCATCCACGCGCCTCCGCTTGCGGCCAGGGGCCATGGGATCGCCTTGCCGGACCCCGCGGTCATGGCCGGGTCAAGCCCGGCCATGACCGCGGAGGAAAGCTAACCCTCTCAAACACGACAGAAAGACGGGTGCATCCTCCAGCGTTTTCGTGGGGTGCCGCAAATTCGCGATCACGCGGCCCGGATGCCGCCGAGGAAGCCCGCGACGTCGCCCTTCAGCACATCGGCCTCGGTGCTCATCGCCTGGGCGGCGGTGCGGACTTCGTTCGCGACCTCGCTCGACTGGTCGACCGCGCTCGACACGTCG
>NZ_DASZBY010000078.1:0-13098 GCF_035943795.1 Aliidongia sp.
AAAGCGCTGCTCCAGACGCAGGCTGAAGCGCGACAAGGGAAAGCAGATGACGAAGTAGAGAAGAGCCGCGAGGCCATAGGCGAGCAGCGGCTTATAGGTCGTGCTGGCGACGATCTGGGCCGAGCGCGACAGCTCGACGAAACCGACGATCGAGGCGAGCGACGTGCCCTTGATGAGCTGCACCAGGAACCCGACCGTCGGCGCGACGGATAGGCGCAGCGCCTGTGGCAGGACGATGTCCCGCATGCGGGAGGCATAGCGCAGCCCGAGCGCCCGGGCCGCCTCGCTCTGCCCCCGTGGCACGGCCTGGATGCCGCCCCGCCAGATCTCGCCCAGGAACGCGCTCGCGTGCAGGGTCAGGCCGATGGTCACCGCGGTCCATGGGCTGACCTTCACGCCGAAGACCGGCATGCCGTAGAATACCAGGAACAGCTGCATCAGCAGCGGCGTCCCCTGGAAGAAATCGATGTAGCCCGCGGCGACCCGGCGAAGCGGCGCCAGCGTCGAGGTGCGGCTGAGCGCGATGATCAGCCCGAAAACACCGCCGCCGATGAAGGCGATCAGCGATAGCAGCAGGGTCCATTGGATGCCGGCCAGGATGAACAGGACTTCGTTGGGGCCGAAGAGGCGGATCATGAGCCTGACCTCACCTGACCGGATAAGAGAAATAGATCCGGTTGATCGCCTTGAAGGCGGTTGAGAAGATCAACGAAAGCCCGAAATACAGGCCGGTCGCGACGGCATAGACCTCGAAGCTTCTGAAGGTTTCCGCATCGATCGACTGTGAGATCGACGCCAACTCCTCTGCCGAAATCGAGGAGACGATGCTGGTCGTCAACAGGGCCAGAATGAATTGTCCGGACAGCGCCGGGAAAATGATGCGCAGCGCCGGCTTGAGGACGATGAAGCGGAAGATCTGCAAGGGCTTCAGTCCGAGTGCTGTCCCCGCCTCGACCTGGCCTTTGGAAATCGCTTCGACGCCGCCCCGGATAATCTCGGCGGCGAACGCCCCGCAATTGAGACTCAAGGCCAGGATCGCCGCGGTCCAGGGGCTGAGGCTTATGCCCAGCGTCGGCAGGCCGAAGAAGATGAACATGACCTGGACGAGGAACGGTGTGTTCCGGATGACCTCGATGTAGGAGGTCGCGAACAGCCGGACCGCCCGGATCGGGCTCCGCTTGGCCAGCATCGCGACGATGCCGATGACGAGGCCGAGGCCGACGGCGATCGCGGCCAAGCTGATCGTTTGCCAGCACCCGCGGAGAAACATCTCCCAATAGGGTGCCAGGGCGGCAAAATCGAACTTGTAGGTCATTCTTCCTCCCTTCGTCCGGCGATGGCCTGTCCGCCTCGTCCGTTGCTTTCGGTCCCGTGTCCCTATGGGATCCGGAAGAATCGTCGATAGAGCTCGATCTGTTCGCTCAGCATGTGGATGCCGGGATGGACACGCAGGCCCCGGGCGAGTGCTGCTTTCAGCAGACGCGTTTCTGCCGGCTTCATGATGATGTCGGCGACGACGGCGTCTGCGCGGACACCGTCGAGGCCGAACGGCAGCGGATCTTCCGCGCGCAAGCCGACCGGCGTGGCGTTGATCAGGATGTCGCTTTCGGCCGCGGCCGGTGCCGAGGCGACGCGGACGCGTCTGGGCCATTCCACTTCGAGCCGTCCGGCCAACTGCATGGCGCGTTCCGCCGAGACATCAGATAGCACGAGCAGACGCGCGCCACAGGCCAGCAAGGCGGGCGCGATGGAGGTGCCGGCGCCGCCCGCGCCGACCAGGCTCACGACCTTCTCTCTCGGGTCATGGCCTGCGCCCACCAGCCCTTGGACGAAACCGACGCCGTCGAAATTATCGGCCGTCCAGCTGCCGTCGGCCTCGCGGCGCAGCGCGTTCGCCGAGCCCGCCAGCCTTGCCGCTTCGTCCAGGTGATCTGCGTGATCGCACGCCACGAACTTATACGGGACGGTGACCAGGATGCCGTCCAGGTTCGCGATACGCTTCAGCCCTTCGATCATCACGGGGAAATCCGCCGGCGCCACCTCGATCGGCACAAGCACCGCGTCGACCATCCGATCGACGAACAGGCGGTTCATCAGGGCAGGCGCCTGTACCTGGGCGACGGGATGCCCGATCACGGCAAAAAGGCGAGTGGCACCGCTCGGACAGGGCACCCGAAAGGCCTCGCCCTGAGGACTCTGAACCATGCTCACCACCGTGACTGCCAGAAAATGTTGCCCAAGGCCCGCGTTCCATTTTCAAAACTGGAATTTGTGCAATTATGGAATCAATTCCAGTTTTGTCAACCGGGTGACATAGCGTTCCAAATGGAATAAATTTCAATCCTCCGGAGCTCGTTTTGAGATGGCCTAACCGGACAGGATGACGCGATGCACACCCCCGACCGCGCGATATCGATCATCGAGCTCCTCTCGAAGAACGCCCTGGGGTTGCCGCTCTCGGCGATTGCCGACGAGCTGTCGATCCCGCGCAGCGCCACGCATCGGCTCTTGGCCGACCTGCGGGAGGAGGGCTACGTCCGCCAGGAATATGAAGGTGGCACCTATCGCTTGACCGCCAAGGTCGTGGCGTTCGGCTTCACTTTTCTGGGCGCTGCCGGCGTGACGGCAGAGATCCAGCCCATCCTCGATCGGCTGGCGGAGCGGACCGGGGAACTCATCGTGCTGGCTGTGGTAGACGGGGAAAGGCTGCTGCGCGTCGCCAAGGCCCAGGGCGCTCGACGGGGCCTGCTCTATCACCAGGACGAGGGTCCGGAAGTGTATCTCGCGGCGACCTCGAACGGGCACGCCTGGCTATCCTGCCTGGACGAAGAGGAAGCGCTGCAACTCGTGGCCAAGCAGGGGTACAACCGGCCGATCGATGGGCCGACCGCGCCGAAGACGCTGCGCGACATCCTCAAATATGTCGAAGCGACGAGAGCCCGGGGCTTCGCGAAGATCTCCGAGACCTATGTCGCCGGGACCTCGGCCATGGCGGCACCGATCTTCCGACCCGGTACGCGCAGGGCGATCGGCACGCTCAGCATCGCCGGACCGTTATTGCGTATGACCGACGAGCATATGGATTCCCTGGCACCAACCCTGTTCGCCAGTGCCGCTGAAATCGCCGAGGCCGGCAGCGAGTTGGCGATCTTCGAACAAGCCCCCTCTGCGGCAGTGCGATGATGTCCAGTCGCAACCGGGCGATCTCGATCCTCGAACTGCTGTCCCATCACACTTGGGGCCTGTCGGCCCATGAGGTTGCGGATCGGCTCGATATTCCCTTCGCTGCGACGCAACGCCTGCTCTCTGGGCTCATCGAGAGCGGCTATGTCCACGGCGGCACCGGCAAGGCGGACCTGTTCCGCCTGCGGGTCAAGCTTCCTGCCTTAGGCCTGGCCTATCTGGGCGCCACGGGGGTGACCGATCTGGTCCAGCCGATCCTCGACGATCTGGCGAAGCGGACGGGCGAGCTTGTGAGACTGGCGGTCATCGAGGCCGACAGCCTGACCTGGGTTGCCAAATCCCAGGGCGCCCGAAGCGGGCTGCTCTACAATCCCGACACCGACGCCGAAGTGCATTTGCCGGCGACGGCCAATGGCCGCGCCTGGCTATCCTGCCTCGACGAACGTCAGGCCCGCGTCCTGATCGAGAAGAGTGCCCCAGATGCTGCCGGCGCGATCGACGCTTTGATCCATGACGTCGCCGTCGCCCGCGCCCAAGGGTACGCCATGGTCTCCGAGAGCTACGAGGCCGGGACCTCGGCCGTCGCGGCCCCGATCCGGCGGGGCGCCACGGGCAATCCGATCGGAACGGTCAGCGTCGCCGGGCCGACGATCCGGATGACGCCGGACCGCATCCAGGAATTCGTGCCTTGGCTGCTGGCGAGTGCCGCCGAACTGGGTGCGGCGGCCAGTTCCTCTCCGCTGTTCAAGGGACCTTGAAGCGTGTTCATACGCGATGCCGACGTAGCTGGCGCAGATCTCCATGAAAACACGCGACATCGGCCTGGTGCTGCTCGTCTGCTTAATTTGGGCCGCCAATCAGATCGTGAGCCGGCTGGTCGTGACGAACCTCGGCATTCCGCCGATCTTCTACTCGCTGGCCCGATCGATCGCGATCGCGGCCCTCCTGCTGCCTATGCTTCGTCCGATTCCGCGCAACGTCGGACTGATGATCGCCGTCGGCGTCCTGCTCGGTGGCGGCGGCTTCGCGCTCAATTTCATAGGGCTGGAGTTCGCGACACCATCCACGGTAGCGGTCGTCCTGCAACTTTCCGTCCCCATGGCGACCATCCTCTCGATCATCATCCTCGGCGAGCGGATCCGCTGGAAGCGCGGTCTCGGCATCGCGTTGTCGTTCGGCGGGGTGATCATTCTGTTATGGGACCCGCACACGATGGGTATGTCGTTCGGGCTGATCTTCACCGCGGCATCGGCGCTGTCGAGCGCGCTCGGTGCGATCTTCCTGAAGAAGATCGCACCCGTGCATCCGCTGCGCGTTCAGGCGTGGGGCAGCCTGGGTGCGGTTCCGTTGTTGGCCGTCCTGAGCGCGGCCGTCGAACATCATCCGATCGACGCCGCAATCGGCGCTGGCTGGCCGTTCGTAGCTGCCATCGCCGCCTCCGCCCTGATCGTCTCGATCTTCTCCCACACGATGTATTATCGGCTGGTGCAGAAATACGAGGCAAACCAGGTCGTCTCGCTGATGCTGCTGCATTCCGTCATGACGATCGTTCTGGGCGTGCTCATCACCGGCGACGCGTTCACGCCGCGCATGCTCGTGGGCGGCGCCATCACGCTGGTTGGCGTCTTCATTATTGCGGTTCGATCTGGCAATCAGCCGGGTTCGGCGGGTCTTATTGCGACGGTCGAGCAACCATAGGAGAAGCGCGAACTCGACCTCGCGAGATTGCGCACCAGAGTGTCAGATTCGGGGGCGGGTCCCCGCAACAAGTTTCGTTATAACTCGCTTCTGTGCGACATCTGATCAAAGCCCGCGCAGGATTAACTCCTTGCGCGGGCTTTGCTGTGTAAGCGCTGTGCCGCTGGGGTGCAGATATGAATGACCGTTAGACGAACGAGACGCCGATAGCGCCCAGCGGGCCGTAATCCGCATGGATGACGTCGCCGGCCGCGACCGAAACGGGCCGCGTGAAGGAGCCGGCCAGCACGATCTGACCCCGTTCCAGCCCGATATCCTGATCCGCCAGCTTGTTGACCAGCCAGGCCACGCCGGCGGCGGGATGGCCCATGATCGCAGCCGAGACGCCGGATTCCTCGATGATGCCGTTCTTCGACAGGGTGGCGCCGACCCAGCGGATATCCACATCCATCGGGCGGATCGTGCGACCACCGACGACCATGCCGCCCGAGGCCGCATTGTCGGCGATCGTGTCGGTGATGGCGCGCGGCACCTCGGTCCGATAGTCGATGATTTCGAGCGCCGGCACGATGAACTCTGTCGCGCGCATGACGTCGTAGATGCGCTTGCCGGAACCCTTCAGGTCCTCGCCCATGACGAAGGCCAACTCGACCTCCAGCCGCGGCGCCAGGAAGCGGTCGGCCCGGATCTGGGCGCCGTCGTTGTAGAGCATGTCATCGAGCAGATGGCCGTAGTCGGGCTCGGTCATTTTGGACGCCATCTGCATGGCGCGCGAGGTCAGACCGATCTTATGGCCGATCTGGCGGGCGCCCTTGGCTATGCGGCCCTCGGCCCACAGCCGCTGAATGACATAGGCGTCGGCGATCTCGATATTCGGAAAGGTCCGGCTCAATTGCGGGATGGCGACGCGCTCGGTCTCGGCGCGCGTCAGGTCGGCGGCGCCTCGGCGGCGCTCCTCGTCGGTCAGCATGGCATCACTCCATTACTTGATCGGGGGTCTGGGCAGCCGGGCTTCGCCGGACTCCAGCGTGAATGTGTAGTCGAGCGTGTACCAAGGCGCCTCGATCCCAGGCTCGCTCGGGTGCGGCGCGTCATGCCGCTCGAACCGGCCAACCAGCGCGCGGGTCACACCGAACTGCACGTCGCTTTCCAGTCTCGGATCGTCATCGGCATAAACCTGGGACGTCAGCACTTTGAAGCCCGGTTTGAACACCAGGGCATGAACATGGGCCGGCCGGTACGGATGGCGGTCCTGGACGGCGAGTAGCCGGCCGACAACCCCGTCCGTTGGGATCGGATAGCCCAAGGGTTTGACCGAGCGGAACCAGAACCGGCCATCCGCTTCGGTGGTGAACTTGCCGCGCAGGTTCATATCGGCCTGGTCCGGATCCTGGTTTTCATAGAGCCCGACCGGCGAGGAATGCCAGATATCGACCTCGGCGTCCTCGACCGGCTTTCCCGCCTGGTCCTGCACCCGCATGGTCACGAACAGGATCGGCCCCGGCGTCTCGGACCGCACGATCGTGCCGCCATTCTCGACTCGTGGCGAATCCAGGCGCCAGAACGGTCCCAGCAAGGACTGCGAGGTCTCGGTCGTGCCGTTGTCGCCGTTATTCAGCAGGCAGACCAGCGACGAGATGCCGAGCGAACCCGCCATCAGCACCATCTCGTTATGGGTGTCGCTGGTGAGTTTGCCCATCTCGTTCAGGATCGCGGTCGCCTCGCGGAACTCGGCCTCGGTCAGGCGCACGTCGCGCACGAAGCCATGCAGATGGCGGATCAGCGAGACCATGATCTGGCGCAGACGGGAATCGCCCGTCCGTTCCATGACGGCCAGAACGGCATCGGTCACCTCTTCTTGGCGCTGGATGATCATCAGCGTTTCCTCCCATTTCAGGATTCAGAGATAATCGATGATCTGTCAATAAGCGATTTTTTTAGGTAATTCCCGATGGTAGAGTTAAACGCGCTCGAAGGCGCGGGAGAGAAGGCGGGTTTAAATTTCTATAGCAGTAGAGTCTAATAAATGCGATTTTTCAATATATTAGATGATAGTGCATTGTGCTCCTGGGCTCTCGGAGAACGCTTTTGGCAGAGCCTCAAGATCGCAATGCATCGAGATTTCGCAAACTCCTTGACGGCATAAATCGACTCACATACAAATAATCGATTATTAAAGGAGTGCCGGCTTAAGGCACTCAAGCGATGGGTGAGGATCTATGGCTAATCCCAAAGTTCTTCGACGATGGCGGGACGGCGATCGCGCAGAGATATGATCGGAAGATCACCTCCTAATTCGGAATGAGCGCGATGCTTCTGGAAACCCCAACGGCTGACGGCGACCACAAGAAGAATACGATCGCCAGCCGGCTCGTTCATCGACTGCGCGAGGCCATTCTGAGCGGCGATCTTAAGCCGGGCGCGAAGATCAACTTGGATCGAACTCGCGAGCAGTTCGACGTCAGCCTGAGCCCGCTTCGGGAGGCACTGGCACGGCTCATCGCCGATGGGCTGGTCGAATTCGAAGACAACAGGGGCTACCGGGTAGCGCCGGTGTCGCTCGCCAACCTCATGGAGATCACCCAACTCCGGACCGAGTTCGAATGCCTTGCGTTGCGCAACGCCATCTCGGCCGGCGATCTCAATTGGGAGGGCGACGTGATCCGAGCGCTGCACCGACTGAATCGAACGATCCGCGATCCGGCGCGGCCGGGAAGCTTCGAACAATGGGAGGAGGCCCATAGCACCTTCCATCTTAGTCTAATCGCTGGTTGCCGCATGCCGCAGCTCCTGTCGTTCTGCCGCGTGCTGCATAATTTGAATGACCGCTACCGGCGGATTTTCCTCCAGACCCGTCCGGGTGACCGGAATGTCGGCGCCGAGCATAGCGAGATCGCCGAGGGCGCGGTCGCCCGCGATATGGAGTTCGCCTGCGGTCGTCTCCGCGACCATATCCAACGTACCGGCACGAATCTGCGCAATCACCTCGCGGAGCGCTTTGCATCGGCGCCACCGGTGCAGGGATGAAGCTCGCGCAGGAAGATCCGCCGCTCGGGCTTGCCCATTTCACCGTGCTGGAACTGCCGCCGATCGACCTGCTGCGGCTGGCGGCCAAGATCGGCTATGCCTCGGTCGGCCTGCGTCTGCATCCGGCATTTCCGGGTTCGCCCTGCTACGGGATCGCCCCCGGCAGCGACCAGATGCGCGAGATGTGGCGGCGGATCGACGGCGACGGAGTCCGTGTCGACGATATCGAGTTCGTGACGATCGCGGCGGATTTCGTGTCCGACGACTTGGCGCCAATCCTGGAATCCGCAAGCCTTCTCGGCGCTCGGCGCCTCAGTGTCTGTGGTGACGATCCCGATCGGTCGCGTCTTGTCGCGAGTTTCGCCGAACTCTGCGATCTTGCCGCCGGTTTCGATATCGGCGTCGATTTGGAATGCATGGCCTGGCGTCAGGTCGCGAACCTATCCGATGCGGCAAGCGTGGTCGCGGCGGCCGGACGACCGAATGGCGGGGTGCTTGTGGATGCGCTGCATCTCGCGCGCACCGGCGGCGTGCCGTCTGATCTGCGGGACGTCTCACCGGCGCTGATCCGGAGCGCGCAATTCTGCGACGCGCCGCCGGCGCGTCCAATCTCCATGGACGCCATCATCCAGGAAGCACGGGCCGGCCGGCTGCCGCCAGGGGAGGGGGCGCTTCCGCTTCAGGCCCTTCTCGAGGAATTGCCGCAGGACACGACCCTGTCGGTCGAGGTGCCGATGAGCGGCGATGTGCCGCCGGAGGATCGAGCACAACGGATCTTCGTGGCTACCAAACGCTGGTTCGGGACTTGCCGCTAGGCCAACCCCTAGCAAAGAGCGGGCGACACCGCCGCGTACCGAATCAAGGGAGGATATCAAGTGAGTCGTCTCGTCTATGTTCTGAACGGACCGAACCTCAACCTGCTCGGCAAACGCCAGCCGGCGATTTATGGCTATGAGACGCTGGCCGACGTCGAGGCTGAATGCCGACACACGGCTCGCGACCTCGGGCTGGAACTCAAGTTTCACCAGAGCAATGCCGAATTCCAGCTGATCGACTGGATCCACGAGGCGCGAGAGAGCGCCGCCGGCATCGTCATCAACCCGGCGGCCTTCACGCATACCTCGGTCGCGATCCTGGACGCGCTCAATACCTGCGAGTTCCCGATCATCGAGGTGCATATCTCGAACGTGCATAAGCGCGAGGAATTCCGCCACCATTCCTATGTCTCGCTGGTCGCTTCCGGCGTGATTGCCGGCTTCGGCACCCAGGGCTATCCGCTCGCCCTGCAGCGCCTCGCCCGCTTGATCGACGAAGACAAGCCATAGTCCGAAACATCGGCCCGGCGGGCCGATTCGAAACGACCGCCGTAGGGGACTGGAGTTTCCAATGATCGATAGCACCAGCCCATCGCTTCTGCTCGGCCTGATCGGATCGGGCATCCAGGCATCACGGACGCCTGCGCTGCACGAGCGCGAAGGTGCCGAGCAGGGTTTGCGCGTGATCTACAAGCTCATCGATCTGGACCAGCTGCTTCTTCAGGCTGACGCCTTGCCTGAATTGTTGCAGGCGGCCGAGCGGATGGGTTTCGCGGGGCTCAACATCACGCATCCGTGCAAACAGCTGATCATATCGTTGCTCGACGAGCTGTCGCCGGACGCAAGCGCGCTGGGCGCGGTCAATACGGTCGTCCTGAGGGATGGCCGCCGCATCGGCCACAACACCGACTGGTGGGGCTTTGCGGAAAACTTCCGCCGTGGCCTGCCGGACGTGAAGCGCGATCGGGTCGTGCAGCTTGGCGCCGGCGGCGCCGGGGCCGCGGTCGCCCATGCGGCCCTGACGCTTGGGACCGACCATCTGGTGATCTTCGACGTAGATCCGGATCGCGCCCGCCGCTTGGCTGCGGATCTCGCCACGCGGTTCGGGGCCGGCCGTGTCGAGGCGGGAGAGAATCTCACGACGGCGCTGGCGGCCGCGGACGGTCTCGTCCATTGCACGCCCACCGGCATGGCCAACCATCCAGGCCTGCCGCTTCCATTCGAATTGCTGCGGCCGGGCCTGTGGATTGCGGAGATCGTCTATTTCCCCTTGGAAACCGACCTGCTTCGAATGGGCCGAGCCCTTGGCTGTCGGACGCTGAATGGGGGCGGAATGGCCGTGTTCCAGGCTGTGGAGGCGTTTCGACTATTCACCGGAGTCGCCCCGGATGCGGAACGGATGTTACGGCACTTCTCGACCATGGGGTGAGCGACGGCGCTCATAGAAGTAGAAGGCAGCCCGACGCGAATTGTCCGGGATATGTAACGAAAAGCTGACAGGGAGCTACGTACATGAGCAATGAAACAGTCGCAGCATCGCCGCCTCGCGCGGCAACGCGAGCCGGTCAGCCCACACGCGCCCGCTGGGGCATCCTGGCCCTGCTCGCGGTCGGAACCATGATCAATTATCTGGACCGCACGGTGCTGGGCATCGCGGCGCCGACCATGACCAAGGAGTTGGGCATCGACGCCGCGGCGATGGGCCTGGTGTTCTCGGCCTTCTCCTGGACCTATGCTGCCTTCCAGATCCCGGGGGGTATCTTCCTCGATAAGTTCGGGTCCAAGACGACCTATTTCCTGTCGATCACCTTCTGGTCGTTCTTCACCCTGTTGCAGGGCTTCGCCGGCGGGATTGGGACGCTGCTGGGCTTTCGCTTCGGTTTGGGCGTGTCGGAGGCGCCGTGCTTTCCGACCAACAGCCGTGTCGTCGGCACCTGGTTTCCGCAGCAGGAGCGGGCGTTCGCGACCGGCACTTACACGGTCGGCGAATATATCGGCCTCGCGTTCTTGAGCCCGGCCCTGTTCTGGCTGCTGGCCGAGTTCGGCTGGCGCTCGCTGTTCTATGTGGTGGGCGCCGCCGGCATCCTGTTCGGCCTGGTCTGGTGGGTGCGCTATCGCGAGCCGCAGGACAGCACGACCGTCAATCGCGAGGAACTCGACTATATCGCCGCCGGCGGCGGCCTGGCCAAACCCTCGGCCGACAAGAGTTCGGGCTTCGCCTGGTCCCAGATCGGCACGCTCTTGAAGCAGCGCCAGATGATCGGCGCTTGCCTGGGGCAGTTCGCCGGCAATTCGACCCTCGTGTTCTTCCTGACCTGGTTCCCGACATATCTCGCGACCGAGCGGCACATGGGCTGGATCAAGGTCGGCTTCTTCGCGGTCATGCCGTTCATCGCCGCCGCGATCGGCGTCATGCTGGGGGGCATCGTATCCGACTGGCTCCTGCGCCGCACGGGCTCGGCCAATATCGCCCGCAAGGGGCCGATCATCACCGGCCTGCTGCTAGCCTCGACCATCATCACTGCCAACTATGTCGATGGCGACGCCACCGTCATCGCCATCCTGTCGGTCGCCTTCTTCGGCCAGGGCATGGTCGGCCTGGGCTGGACGCTGATCTCCGACATCGCGCCGCGCAACTACATGGGCTTGACCGGCGGCGTGTTTAACCTGATGGCGAACCTGGCCGGCATCGTGACGCCGCTGGTCATCGGCTTCATCGTCAGCTCGACCGGTTCCTTCGTCGACGCGCTGCTGTTCGTCGGTGGCGTGGCCCTGGTCGGCGCGCTGTCCTACATCTTCATCCTGGGCGACGTGAAGCGGATCGAAATGGCCTGATGGCCCGAGGATCACTCGCGCTTAGAGAGAACCTGAAGGATGCGGTAACTTTTCAGGTCGAAGGCAATCGGCCTGCCCGGCGGTGGTTTGGAACCGTCGGGCGGGTCGGCATAATCGCTCCTGGGGGGAGGATCAAATGAAAATCGCCAATTTCCCGGCCGGCATGATGCTGAGCTTGATTGCGACGGCGGGGCAGGCATCCGATGTTCAAGGTCCTGGGCAACGAGTCCATGCCGTTCTGCGGCATGGTTGATGGCAAGCCGGCCGGTATGGTGGTCGAAATTCTCGATGCCGCAACGCGGGAAGGCGGTCCGGCCTTCAGCTTCGACTTTTCCGCAACCTGCTAGTCTTACTGCGTCATAAACAACGCAGGATGGTTTGCGAGTTCCGCCGGGCGTGGCAGCACGGACATCGGTCGAGGCTCTTGATGAGGGCGATGGTGAGGCGCCGTCTGAGGGCCGCGATCGAGTTCGGAATGTGCCGTTCGGGCCGGAATGGTGGCGCCTCGGGGTCGGTCAACCGTCGGGAACGGGAGGTTTTTGGAGCTTCGGGGCGGGACCCGGTCCTGAGGGGGAATTGTCTCCCGTTCGGAGATCAGGAATCCGTCGGCGGCGATGCACAGTGTCGCGTGATGATGGAAGCCTCGCCAGCCGCGCCCTTCGTAGTGGCCAAGGCCGAGTTCTTGCTTGAGTTCTTGATAGTCGCGCTCGATCCGCCAGCGCAGCTTGGTGAGGTCGACGAGTTCGGCGAAGGGGATGTCGGCCGGCAGGGTAGAGAGCCAATACTTGGTCGGCTCGGCCTCGCCCTCCGGCCATTCGACCAGGAGCCATTCCTCGGCCCTGGGCTCCCGGAGCTTCTCGTCGCGGTGGGCAGCGCGGACCCGAACCCGGGCATAGCGCGAGACAAGCCAGTCGGCCGAGCCCTCGCGCCAGGTGATCGTCTCGCCCAGACGCTCGTTTGCGGCTGGATACCCGCGACATAAGCAAGATCCAGCGACGTAATCTCGGTGCGCAGGGCCGTATCCGCGCCGTAGCCCGCATCCATCAGCACGACGCCCTTGGGAACTTCGGCCGCAAGAGCGGCGCGGATCTGGTCGAGCGCAATCTCGGGCTTGGTCTGGAAGGAGACATCCTGCGGCACGCCGGCCTTGGACCGCCGGACAGGGTCCGCCGCCCAGTCTTCCGGCAGATAGAGCCGATACGCCACCGGCAGGCTGGCCGCGTGGTTCGCGACCGACCGCGTGACCGCGACCTGGCAGTTGTCCTGCTTGCCGAGTTGCCCGCAATACTGCCGTGCCACCCCGACCGAATGCCGGCCCTTCTTCGGAAAGCCCGTGTCGTCGATGATCCAGGCCTCGATCGACACGCTCCGCTCGATCGGCGGCAGAACCAGTTCACGAACACGAGCCAAGACCCGCTCGTCCGACCACGGCGCGTTGCCGACAAAGTGCAGCAGCGACTGGTGTTGCGCCGCCACCCGAACCGGCGCCGTCACTGCCGCGATCGGCTCCACGCTCTTGCGCTCTCCTGGCAAGAGCAGC
>NZ_DASZBY010000079.1:0-12721 GCF_035943795.1 Aliidongia sp.
GTCGGGCTCGTCGATGCCTGACTCCATCAAAAGTGCGTCAGAGCCCCGATTGGAAGCCGATCACCCCGAAAACGGGGGCCTTATTCCACGCTTATTCACAGATCAAGGGCATCTTCGCGTTGCAGCCGCTGCTCGCCTCGATCGAGGATGGCAGTTTCGCGCCGACCCGCAACACCGTGCTGGTGATCGACGAGATCAGCCAGATCGCGCCGCGGCCGATGCTTCGGCTGCTCGAGCTGCAGGCCAGGACCGGCATGACGATCCGGGCGCTGGGCGAC
Source organism: Aliidongia sp. (assembly GCF_035943795.1). Classification (NCBI taxonomy): domain Bacteria; kingdom Pseudomonadati; phylum Pseudomonadota; class Alphaproteobacteria; order Rhodospirillales; family Dongiaceae; genus Aliidongia; species Aliidongia sp. The sequence goes on from NZ_DASZBY010000079.1 coordinate 279, forward strand.
CGGGAGCAGGCCCAGGCGATCGAGGCGGGCGACACGATCGAGATCCTGCGCCGGGCGCTTCCCAAGGAACTGCTACCGGAACTGCTCTCGACCGTCCGCCAGGTCGCGACGCGCGACCGTGCCATCGCCGGGCTGTTCCGCGACGCGTGCGCGGGCGAGGCACTTGCCATGAAGCGCGAGGACGGCACGGCGCGCCTGCTAGGTGGCGACCAGGACCAGGTCATCGACCAGATTGCGGAATTCTATCTCCGGCGGCGTGACATCCTCCGGGCTGCCGGTTCGAAGCGCGGCATCACGATCTCGGTGCTGACGAACGAGGACGCGGCCGAAATCAGCCGCGCGGTCCGCACACGGCTCAAGGCCCGCGGCGAGATCGGCGCCGACGAGACGATCTACCGGGCTGTGGCCCCGCGCGGTCCCGACCACACCACCTACGACCTGCCGATCGCGACCGGCGACCGGCTGCGCCTGTTCCGGCGGACCTGGGCAAAGATCGACGGCAGGGGCGGGACGATCGGCAACAATGGCGACATCGTCGAAGTGGTCGGCAAGGGCGCGGACGGTCTTCGGCTCCGGAACAAGGATGGGAAGATCGGCGCGGTCGAATGGCGCAGCCTGGCCGACCCGGGCTCTGGCCGCCTGATGCTCGGGCCCGGCCACGCGCTGACCATCGATGCCGCCCAGGGCATCACGTCCGACGAGCATATCAACGCGCTGCCGCGCGGCAGCGCCGGCATCACCGCGTTCAAGGCCTATGTCGCGGAAAGCCGGGCGCGAGGTGCTTCCTGGACCCTGGTCTCGGAGGTTGCGGTCCATGAGGCGGTGAAGTACGGCAGGGCGCTCGGCGACGCCACGCCGATCACGGCGGCGACCCTGTGGCAGCGGGTCGGCGAGGATATGAGCCGCAAGCCCTACAAAGCGCTCGGCATCGATCTCCTCGAGGACGCGCGGACGGCCCGGGAGCAGGCGACGGACGCGTTCCTGCGCCAGAGCCGCACGATCCAGACCTGGTCAGTCGATGGGCCGGAGACGGTACAGAACGTGCGCAAGCACGCGAAGACCCAGGCCGTCAGAAACCAGCTCGCCACCAACATCGACACGCTCGGCGAGCCGGTCCGGCGGAATGGCGCGGCGCTGAAGAAAATCCGCAAGCGGGCCAGCGCCCATCATAATGCGATGGCGGTCGAGGCGTTCATACGCGGCCGCGACGGGACGCTCACACCGCGCGACCTTGCCCGCGAGCAGGCGGTGCGCAAGCAGCTCGGCCAAGGGAGCGTCGTGCCGGAAACGATCCGCGGCAACCGCGCCCTGCTCGACGAGGTCAGGCGCGCGGCGCGGGAGCATGCGCGGTCGATGACGGTCGATGCGTTCATGCGGGACCGCGGCGCGATGGACAGGGCCAGCGGCGCGCCGGTGACGCGCGACGAGCGGGATTGGGCGCGCACGCAGACGGTGCGCAAGAAGCTTGCCAGTGGCATCGCCGGTCTGGACGAGCAGATCCGCCAGAATTTCGCCATCCTTTCGACGTCGGCTGAGGCGGTCGAGCACCATCTTCGCGCCCGGCGCATCGCGCTGGAGCAACAGCGCCGGCGACTGGAAGAGACCCCGCGGCCGAAGACGCCCGGCAGTTCCCCGGGGTTTTAGCTCTTGGAGATCAGGTCGTCTGCCGAGGATCGATCGGAGGCGCGGTGCTGGCGGTTCGAGCCCAGCGAACATCCCTGGTCCGATACTGAGCCTCGTTGGGTATGTTCCTAAAAGGCAGAGCAAATTGGACGTCGTTTTTGTCAATGTGCGGCCCGGAGTTAGCATTGCCTACACGATTCCGGACTAGGCTCTATTGATCGACGCATCTTCCTCGCCGGAAATTGCCAGAACCTCGTTAAGAACTTGTTCACTTCCCGAGCGCATCGAGCATTCTGTGGCGTCCGGAGCACATTCATTTACCTTTCATGGGTGAGTCCTATGCGCGATCTTCTTGCTGATTGGAACAAATGGACGCGGATCGAGCGAATTTCCGCTCTGGTCGGTATCACTTTCGTGACGTTCCTCGTTCCGATCCTGGCAACCTCCACCGTCCTTGCCCACTGACATACGCGGTTGTCTCTGAAGCGAGCGGACCGTTCATGCCGGACTATGAGCAGGGGAAAGCCCCCTTGCCCGGGCAGCGGCCGGCGCCTACTCGGCCATGACGGACAAGGCCTGCGGCACGAAATCTAGCCCCAAGAGTATTGTCTGGTATTGCGTATCTCGGTAAAGTATCGAGAGTCAAAATACCGGAGCGTACCTGATGTCCGAACCGATCGGTCGGCCGTTCACCTATCATCGGCACCAGCTCGCGAAAACCTATGCGGATGGCCTTTTGGGCGTATCGCTGATGGATTTCCGGTCGGGGCTGTTCCTGACGGCGCCCCGCCGCACGGGCAAATCAACCTTCCTTCGTGAAGATCTCGTTCCGGAGCTCGACAGGCGCAACATCCTTCCGGTCTACGTCGATCTTTGGGCCGACAGGTCGGCCGACCCGAGCCGCTTGATCGCCGATGCGATCCGGGCGGCGTTCCGCGCGGTCGAAGGCACCGGAAGCAAGCTCATCCGCGCAACGCGGATCAAGAAGATTTCCGCCCCGGGCGGCTTTTCGGTCGATCTCGATACCATAGGCCAACCGTCCGGCACGACCCTGACCGACGCGCTCGGCGAACTCGTCAAACGCTCAGGCCGGCTCGTCTGTCTGGTCGTAGACGAAGCGCAGCATGCGGTCACGACCGACAACGGCATCAATGCGATGCACGCGCTTAAGGCCGCCCGCGATGCATTGACCATGGGTGAGGCGGGCCGCCGGCTGGCCCTGGTGTTCACCGGATCTCACCGCGATAAGCTCGGCGCGCTGGTTCGCAACCGCACGGAGCCTTTCTTCGGCGCCCAAATCCTCGACTTCCCGTTGCTCGGCAGACCCTACACCGACGAGTTCACCGCCTGGGTCAACGTCCGGCTCGCCGCGGATAATCGGTTCGATCCCGACGATGTGTGGGGCGCATTCGAGGTCCTGGGTCGACGCCCGGAACAGTTGGCGGCCCTGCTGACGTCGCTGGCGCTGAGCGAGGAAAAGGCGAGTGGCTTGCGCGGTGCTCTTGCCGGCCGCGCCGTCGTCTTGCGAGAGTCGGCATGGCAGGAGTTTGACGTCCAGTTCGATGCCCTGACGCCGATCCAGCAGGCCGTGCTGCGTCAAGTGCTCACCGACGGTCAAAAATTCTCGCCGTTCGGCGCCGAAACGTTGACGGTCTACGCCGCCCGCGTGCGTCAGAAAGTAAGCAAGGGCGGTGTGCAAGCCGCCCTGGAAGTGCTGCGCGACAAGAACCTGCTGTGGCGGTCGGCCCATGGCACCTACGCGCCCGAGGATCAGGCGCTGGTCGAATGGCACGAGTCTCGGTTTGCCCAGCCGGTGACCGCCTCCACTGACGGCCCCGTGGGAACGACACCCGGATAGGTGTTCATGCAATCCGCCCGCAGATAGTGAACCGGCCTCTGCCGCCGACATTGAACCACGAGGTCGCGGACGCGCGGGAACCGGACGAACTCAAGGATCCGTGGACCGTCAATCCCGAAAAAATACGCGGCGTCCGCCACAGCCAAAGGATCGACCCGCAGAGCGAGGAGCATCCTGGCGGCCAGAGGGAACCGAGCGGTGCTCCCCGCTCCACCCCGCACTCTGTTGCGGGCGATCATTCGGCCGCCACCGCGGAGCGGCTGGCGATGCAGCGCTCGAGGGCCGCGAACAGTCCATCGATGCGCACCGGGATCCGATCCTCGAACAGGGTCCGCGCGCCGATCGCGATCCGGAGCGCGCCATAGGACTCACCGATGGCGACCGGCTGCCCAACCAGATACCCGATGTCCGCGAGTTGCCGGTGGATCGGCCGAAGCGCCGCCATGCTCAGCAGGCGGTCCGGCCGTTCGAGATCGCGCACACCAAAGCTGATGATGCTGCCCGCCCCGAAGCAGCTGGCTTCCTCGCCGTCCGGCATGGGAACCGGCGCCAGGGACGGCAACTGCGTCACGCGATCGCACACCAGGGACGCGATGCGGGCAATGCGCTCGCCCACCTCGCCGAACGGCAGGCTGGCGAACCGGTCGAGCTCGGCGAGGGCCGCGATCCAGCGCAGCATCGTGCCGCGGTTGGCGGAGAACAGCGCCTCGGATCCTTCACCCGGCAGATATCGCAAGAGTCCGGGGGGCAAGTGCGAGAGATCGATGGCCTCCAGGCGGCGGCGTGGAAACAGGATCGCGCCCGAGAACACGGGACCGCCGAAGAACTTGGAGCCGGTAATCAGGACCGGGCGGTCTCGGAACAGATGGGCGCGAAGGCGGGCGGGCGATAGGCGGGCCTGGCAGGCATCGACTACGACCTCCGCCCGGGCGTCCAGATCGAGCGGCAGGCTCAGACCGGTCTTCGATCCGTCGATCGCGTGGATCACCGGTCGCCCCGGCGCGTACCGGGCCGCCGCCACCAGATCGGCTTGCAGCACGTCCATCGACCGTGGCCGGCCGTCGGGGTGGCGCAGAGCAACCGGGATCACGCGGCAGTCCGCCGGGAACCCGGCGGCCGGTTCGCCGGCATGGGCGTCCGCAAATGCCGGCCGGCGGCGGCGAGGGGCACGCCGCTGCCCGTCTCGGCGCTGCCCGGCAGGATGCTGACGATCGGGCGTCCGGGCTGCTCCGCGGCGAGCAGGCCCATCAGGATCAGGGTCGCGTCGGTGCCGGATGGCGCCAGGAGGGCGACGGCCAGATCGTCGACGCCAAAGCGCTGGGTCAGGCGCAAGGAGACGCCGAGGGTCTGCTCCTCGAGCGCCGCCCGTTGGCGGTCCGGATTGCCGGTCGACAGCTCAATCAGGGCCTCGGACGCCGCATGTAGGCCGAGGGCGGAGATCGGGGTCGCGGTGCAGGACGAAAAGCAGACCAGGTCCGGTTCATCGAGCGGCGGGCATAGATACTTGTTGCGCCCGGTCCGGGGATCGAGTGCCAGCCGTGAATCGCCGCCGCTCACCAGCTGGCGCGCGAGGTCGTGGGGGTAAAGATTGGTCACGCGCATCAGGCTGCCTCTCCTTCGAGCAAGGCCACCAACCGTTCAATCCGGCGCGCCAGTTCGTCTGCCGCCATCGTCGGCGGCTCGGGCAGGTGGATCGAGGCGAGGGTCGCGTCGCGCGCGGCCAGGGCGTCGAGCGCGTTGGCCCGGGCCTGCTGCGCCGGCACGCCGGCGGCGGCCTCGATCGCCGTCAGGGTGCCGAGCAGGCCGGCATCGACCGGGTCGTTCGGCAGGCCGGGATCGCTCGCCGGCGGCGGCTCAATTCCGCTCGCCTTGGCCAGCATCGGGGTGAAGGGCGTGTTCGGCGGCGTATCGCCATCGAGGGCTGTGAGGGCGGTCGGCGTGACCGGCGCTTCCCCGGCCGCCGCGATGGCGGCGCCGATCGCCGCGTCCACCCCGCCGCCAATGGCACCGGCGAACCCGTCGAGCAGCGCGCGCAGGGCGGGGGAGGCGGGCTCGCTTGCACCGGCGGCGACCTGGCCCTGCCGGATCGCCTCGACCAGCGCCTCGCTCCGGTCCGACAGGGCCTTAACCTCGGCCGGCTTCGGCTGGCTCAGCATGACCGGCCGGTTGAGCCGCATCGGCCCGGCGGTGTCGATCGCGGCGTGGAACAGCTTGGCGTAGATGCGCCGGCCGCCGAACAGGATGATCGCCTCGCCCTCGATCAGACGCTGCAGATCGTTCCAGTCGACGCGCGAGACCTGGCGGACCTCGGCATGCTGCGCCTCGCGATACTCGCCGACCCCGCCGCCCTGGTAGTTGGTCGCCTGGGTGACATAGGTCTGGCCGGCGGTCTGCTCGATCCATTCGCGCGTCCGTTTGGCGTCCTGCTGGCGCATGGCGACGGTGAGGTTGGCGTTGCCGAGCAGCGACTGGGTCTTCTCGCCAATCCTGGCCCAGATGCCGCTCACCTCCTGGAACGCCAGCCAGAACATGATGTTGAGCCCGCGGCCCATGGCGAGCATCCGGTCGAGCCCGCTGGTCGCGTAGTAGGCCAGCTCGTCGAACACGACCTGATAGGGCGCCTCGCCCATGCCGGGCTTGTTGGCGACGATGTCGCCATAGTCGCCTTCGAGCCGGGCACCGAGGATCTCGGCCATCATGCCGCGCAGGCTGGCGACGATGATCTTGCCAAGCGAGGCCAAGGTGTCGTCGGAATTCTCCAGCGCCGGCAGATTGACCACCAGGATCCGGCGGTTGAGCACCACGTCGCGCATGACGATGTCGCCGTGCTCGATCTTGAAGATATGGCCGAGCGAGCCGCCGAGCTGGGTGAAGGTCGCCGTGAAGTAGAACAGCGCGAAGCCGTGCTGCTTGAACGGCTCATCGGTCTTCTGCTTGTTATAGTCCAGGGTGACGTCGTAGCCGGGGATTTCGCCGAGATAGGCCTGGAGCGGATAGATCAGGTCTTCGGGAATCTCCGGGATGGCGATCTCGGTGACCTCACCGGTCTCGGGATTGCGCACCCGGAACACGCGCTTGGTGGCGATCGTCCAGATGCAGGCCAGGTCGAGCGCGAAGCGGATCTTCTCGATATTGATCGGGACGCCCTTGTGGTCGCGCATCCAGACCAGCACCGGCGCCATGCTGCCGACGAGCGCGATGGCGCGGCCGCGGAACACGCCATTGGCATCGTCCGAGCGCTGCTCGCCCAACTGGCTCGCCAGCAACTCGCGGATGGCATCGGCATTGCCGGTGGCGAACGGATTGAAGCTGTTAGAATCCTTGACGCCGCTCGCCACCAGGAAATTGAGGGCGAGCACATCGTCCTCGCGGCCGAAGCGGCGGGCGAGCGCCAGGACCTCGCCGAACAGCTTGTTGTCGGCCTTGCCGTCGACCAGGACGAAGCCGGACGAATGGGTGAGGGCGTTGGTGAGGAAGCCCAGGATCGCCGTGGTCTTGCCGGCACCGGTCGTGCCCGGAATGCTGCCGTGCTGGCGGCCATCGTCGGAGGACGCCCAGAGTTCCTGGCCGGTCATCGCGTCGCGGCCGAGATAGATCGAGCCGGCCGCCATCCTCGGCTTGCGGTTGGCCGGGTCCGGATAGTTCCAATCGCGGATGCCGGCGCTCTTCGGCAGCCGCATGGGCAGCTTGACCCGGCGGGTCAGCACCCAGGTCGCGTAGAGGAGCGCGCTCGGCACGATGAGATCGACCGTCACCGGTGCCAGCAGCATGAGCCCGGCGGACCCGCCCAGCAGCAGGCCGGAGAATTGGCTGGCGAACAGGGCGGTGAGCCGAGTCGTGAACGGCCGGATGTCGCGGAGGTTCTGGACGCCGCTGCGCTCGAACTTCTCCTGGGGGCCGAGGATTTCGCGCGGGATCATGGGCGGTTCCGTCCCTTCCGAGCCTTCAGGGCGCGGACGAGCCCGCGGAACAGTCGCTTGGGCCAGGGGTACCGGACGAGCATCGGTTCAGTTCGCGAGGCCGAACGCCGCGAGGCCGGACGGGGCGGCGGTCGGGCCGGCGCCGGGGCTGGCACCCGGCGCGACAGGGGCGCCCGGCGGCGGGACCAGGCGGGGCGGGGTCGCCAGCTGGTTCAGGACCGCCGCCGGGACTTGCGGACGGGCAGCGGCAGGGGCCGCAGGTTCGGCGCTGGCCCGCTGGACGGCGGGTGCCGGCGTGTCGGCACGGCCGAACAGCAGGCCGACCAGGATGACCGGAAGGGCGACCGCGGCGAGGGCGGCGGTGGATTTAAGCAGGAGGCGCTTGGGCGGGACGGGGATGAGGGCCGGCGCGATGCCGCCCGGGCTGCCGGGCAGGGCATGCACGTAGAGATGCAGGTGTTCGTGGCGGGGTGGGGCCAGGAGCCCGTCCTCGGCCGCCGGGGGCAGATGGACATGCAGATGGACGCCCTGGGCAAGCTCGTTGGGCATGATGTGGCCTCCTCAAAAATTCGACTGGGTCATACGATCGCGTGCCGTTGCGCGAATGGCGCTGACGGCGCGATCGAGCGCCGGGACGAGGAGAGGGCACCCGGCGGCAAGCTCTGCCGCCCAATGGTCGCGTGCGCCAACCGCTTCGATCCGGGGATTTGGATGGGTCGTGCTGCCGGGACCGTCCGAGGGGAATCCCAGCGAATGCAGCGCATACCAGAGGCGCCGGTCGACCAGCTTCAGGAAGGCGAACTGGGCCGGGGCGAGCACGCCGGCGCGGAGCCTGGCTTCGGTCAAGAGGCTCATGAGCGCGGGGGCGGTAAAGCCATGGCGGTCGGCGATGGCGAGCGCCGGCGCCGCGATCGTATGCTCCGCGAGCACCGCATCGGCGCGGGTGATCACCGCCGCTGGGAACGCCAAGGGCCGCTCGGGACCGACGCGCGCCTCCTTGTCACGGGCAGGGAGCGACTCCGCGAGTTCGCCCAGGAGTGCGCGGGCATCGTCCCGCCGCTGGGCCAGATGGTGGGCCAGGACCGCGAACAGGGCCCGGACCTGCGGCGAGGCCTGTCTCGGGCCGCGCCACAGGGGCCCGAGTTGGCGTCCCAGCTCATGGCGGGCCTTGAACGCGTCGAACAAGCCGCCCTTGCCGGTCGCCCAGCGCTCGACCCATTCCGTGGTGTTGAGGGCGGAGTCTGCCGGGCGTGGCTCCCCGGCACGGATTGGGGCGAGGCCGAGCCGGCGCCGGACATGCGCGGCCGTGCTCCGGAAGCTCCGCGCCTGTTCCCGGATCAGCGCCTCGAGGTCGAGGGGTCGGCAGAACCGCGCCGGCGACGAGCGCAGGAAACACCAGACCCCGAGGGCGGCGACGAGCAGGGCGGCCGGAATCCGGAAGAAGCTGCCGAGGTCGCGGAACAGACCGAGCAACTGCGGGAAGGTCACGTAGGTGGGATCGGCGGCCCGCATCTGGGCATCGGCCAGATCGTACCGGTCGGTGAACCAGCGGATCACCTGGATCTGCCAATGGCCGAGCCGAAGCGCGATCGCACTGATCGTCGGATGCTGGAACTGCCAGAGCAGCCAGGCACCGAAGCCGAGGCCGATCACGATGACCGCGAGGCTGAGGAAGGTGTAGTCGTCGTTCGACGCCCAGGCGGCGCGGTTCCCCGGTTGGGCCATGGCTCAGCTCCCGCTTTTGAGCGCGCGGTCGCGCAGACGGAGCGCCTGCGCGAGCACCTGACGCAGATAGGCGGTCTTGTGGGCGGGATCATGGGAATGGTAGCGGCCGACCCCGTCCCAGAGATCGCCATGGGCCTCGTCCAAGGCCTGGCGCAGAATCCAGGCGCCGCCCTCGACGTTGGCGCAGAAGCTGTCGCGGAGCGCCCGATAGGTCGCCGCCGGCGGCGCGTGCCAATGGGCGGCGAGCTTCTGCAGCCAGATCTGGTTGACCTGCATCGGCCCGATATCGACCGTGCCGTTGCCGTTGTGGCTGACCCGACCGAGCGTACCGCCCTCGACCTGGAGCAGGATGACCAGCAGGCTCGGCGGCAGCCGGTGCAGCCGCGCCGCCTCGGTGACGCACGCGGCGACCGCGGCACCGCGCGGATCGCTCTCGTCGGCGTGCGCGGGCAGCACGGCGGTCAGGGCGAGCAGCGCGACCGATCGGAGCGGACCCTTCCTCATGGCGTCGGCCCCGTGGTTTGGGCGGCCGGCGCCGCGCGAGGGTCGGCCAGCGGCCGCTCGATCCTGGCGGCGGCAAGGTCCGCGCGCGCGGTCGAGCCTGCCCAGACGCTTTGCAGCTGGTTGACCAGGATCGCCTCTTGTGTGGCGGCCTGGGACGCGGCTTCGAGGGTCGCGAGCATGACGGTCGAGAAGCTGCCGGCACCGATCCGTTCGACCCGGTAGCCGAGCAGGGCGCCCGGATCGGATCGCAGCTCGATCCCGAAGCCCTTGCCGGTCACCTCGCGCCAGACCGCTTCGCCGGCGACGAGGAATACCGGCAGCAAACCGTCGCGCGCCGCGGCACTGTCGGGCGGGATGTTCAATTGCTTGCCGGTCACCTTGTCGTCGAGGATGACCGGTTTGCCGTCGCGGCGGATCAGCGCTTCGAGCGCCGTCTCGACCGCGCCGAGATTGACCGGCTCGAGCGACCGCGCGCTCATGCCAGCCTCCGCCGGCGCCAGACCGGGACGGCCGGCCGCAAGCGCCCGACCAGCCAGCGCCGGAGCAAGCGGAACAGGGCCGGCACGGTCAGGCCGAACCAGCTGATCACGGTGAAGAACACCACGCCGAAGACGGCGATATAGAGCGTGGTCCAGGACCAGTAGACCACGGCCGGCAAGACCGCCAGGCAGGCCCGCCCGTCGAGGTAGAGGACGCGTGTTGGCGCCCCTGAATCGCGCCACATCAGCCGAGGCTCCGCTGTTGGCGCCGGGCCTCGTCCTCGCTGATCCGGCCCGCTTCCAGCGCGATCCGGATCGCCTGCGCGTAGGACTGGCCCTGTTCCTCGACCGCGCGGCGGGTCAGGCCCGGCCAATCGGTCGGGTCGGTCTCGAGCAGCTGGGTGCGCAGCGCCCGGTCGAACACCAGGAACTCGCGCAGCGCAGTCCGCTTGCCGTCGGTCGAGAGTGCCAGCCGCTGGTTGACCACCAGGCGCAGCGACTGCGCGATCGCGCTGATCAGATTGTTGCGTTCGTCGGCCGGGCACAGGCTGGCGATGCGCTGCATGGTGAGTCCCACGTCGTTGGCGTGAGCGGTCGTGGTGAGGAGATGCCCGGAGATCGCCGCCTGGACCGCAGCACTCATGGTCACACTGTCCCGGCACTCGCCGACGTTGATGTCGGTCGGCTCGTTGCGCATGCAGTTGCGGATGAAGGCGTCGAACGAAGGCAGGTCGCGCGGGATCTCCGATTGATCGATGGTGGAATGGGGGCTCTTCACCCGGTCGAGCAGGAACTCGATCGGCGCCGCGCCCTCGATGATGTTGTAATGACCGTTGGGGTCCTGCAGCTTCGCGACCGTCATGCCGGCGATGAGCGTGCTCTTGCCCGAACCGGTCGCCCCACTGACGATCACCATGCCCTCGCTCGGCCGGTAGGCATCAAGGATGCCCGCCTCCACGAGTTGCGCCTCGAGCGACGGCGGCATGTCCGGGATCGGGCGCAAGACGATGCTGGCGCCGGTGCCGCGCCTGATCCGGCGCGGTGCGGCATTGATGCGGAAGCGCAGGCGCTCGGTGCGGCTCAGGGCAACCTCGTAGGATACGTCGAAGTCCTGGCCGCCCTGGAGGCGGGCGGTGCCGTCGGCGCCATAAAGGTGGTTGGTGATGGCGCCGATCTCGGCATCGTTGACGGCTTGGTCGGTGACGCAGTGATTGCGGCCATGGACCCGCAGCCAGACCTGCCGACCGGTCTTGAAGGCGATGCGCGAGGCGCCGATCCGGTAGGCCCAGGTCAGGAGCGCGTCGAGACCGGGCGCCAGTTTGCGCGGCTCGGTGACCCAGTGCGTGCCCTGGTCGGGCCAGCGCAGCGTGTCCGGTTCCGGTGCGACCGGGGCGACTGGGGCGACCAGGGCGGGCGGCACGATGATCCGGCGCTCCGGCGGCTCGGCGGACCTGGCCCGGGCGACCGGATGGTCGGGTCGCGGCGGGGCCGCGGACCCATGCTCCGTTTTGGCCAAGTCATTTGCTGACTCGGGGGAAGGATTGACGATGGTCTCTAACATTGAGGCTAATCCCCTTGGTCAGCTCTTGGCGGAGGCGACCGACGACTCGGCCGCGTCGTAACCTCGCGTCATCGCGGGCACCCGGCGGCGTCCGCCGTCCAGTGTTTGGTGTTGGTCTGCAAGCCCGGCTGGTCGGTGATGCGGATGGTGCGGTCGCCGATGTGGAGATCGTCGCGGCCGCCCTCGGTCACCCGGTCCTGGAACACGATCTTCGGCGGCTCGACCACGCCGGCCCGCAGCAGCACCCGGTAGCGGCCCATGCCGACGATGTCGCGCTGGAGGCGGCCCAGATCCGACAGGAAGATCTCGACCGCCTGTTTCTCGCCCTGGGCCCAACCCTCGGCGACCCACTTGTTCCAGTAGGCGACCTCGGCATCGGTATGCGGCAAGCCGGCATCGGCGGGGCGCGCCGGGTTGCCCCAGGTCCGCACCAGGTAGGTCCGCCAGTTCGGCGGCGTCGAGGCGAGTTGCGCCTCGCGGGTGATCTGGTAGATGCAGGCGGTCTCGCGCGCGACCTGGCCATTGTCGCCGAGCGCGAAGGCCATCTGCGCCTGGCTCACGATCGGCGGCCGCATCAGGGTCTGGCCGGAGCCGACCGGCAGCACCAGCGGGCGGAAGTCGTAGACGCCGTCGAGCTGGGCCTCGTAGCGCCGCAGCATCTCGTTGAGGGCGAAGGCGCGGGCCGCCAACCCGCCCTGCGCGCCATAGGTCAGGGCCGATTGATGCAGCTGCTCGCCGCGCCCGGCATCGAGCCCGTCGCCGGCCACGTCGCC
>NZ_DASZBY010000080.1:0-66407 GCF_035943795.1 Aliidongia sp.
CGCTGCAAGATGCCGCGCCACGCGTCGGCGAGGGGCGGGCAGGCGACGACGCGGTCGATCGCGGCATGGTCGTCCGGGTCGTGGAAGGTCACGCGGACGACTTCGCTGACGGTCGGGTTGGATTCTTCGCGTTCCAGCAGCCGGATCGGGTCTCCGATGCCGACGGTTCCCGGCACCAGGCAGCGCAGGTAGAAGCCGGTGAAGCCAGTTTCCTGGACCCAGCGGCTCAGGTGCGGCTCGCCATGCAGCATGCCCAGCTTGAAGCACGGGCCGCGCGGCTGGGTCACCTGGAAGCGTGCGGCGCCGACCTCGAGCGTGTCGCCGATGTGCATATCGCGCTCGACCAGGCCGGCCACGCTGAAATTCTCGCCGAACGCGCCCGGCGCCAGGGGCGTGCCCAGCCGTTCGGACCAATAGGGCAGGTGCTCGCACGCATAGACGCAGACGGCCTTGTCCGGACCGGCATGGTTGACCAGGTCCGCCTGGCCGTCGCCCGCGCAGCCGTCCCGGCCGATCAACACCGGTCCCGTCACGGGCGCCTTGCGGATGCCGCTCGGCACCTCGCGGTCGCCGGCGCGCAGCGGGCGCGGCAGGCCGAGGTTCAGGGAAATCAGGGACGGAACGGCGACGGACATCGGGGGTCGGCTTTCTGGCGAAGATCGTCCATCGAGCCTAGCGCGCGGCGGCGCCGTTCCAAAAGGGTTTAGTGGTTCGGCAGGGATCAACCGCGGGTGCGGCCGTTGTGCTTCTGGCGATAGATCTTGCCGCTCTGACGGTTGGCGACGTGCTGGACATGGGACTGCTCGGCCGCACCCACGTGACCGTTGGCGCCGGCGGCTGCCTCGGCATGGTCCAGATGGGCCTGGCCACGGTCGATCCTGCCGGCTTCGCGATTGGTTACCTGGCCCGATTTGATGCCCTGCTCGGTGCGCTGGTCCTGGCGGACGTCGCGGCCGACGTCGGCCTGCATCCGCTGGCTGGACTTGCTGTTCGGATTGCCGGTGACCGCGTTGGTTTTGTCGCCATGGATCGCGGCGCTTTCACGATTCTGCGCGTTCTGGATGCGCGCCTTCTCGGCGGCCGACAGGTTGCCGTTCCTATCGGCGTTCGATTCCATCCGGTCGACATGGGCCTCGCCCTGCTCGAGCCGGGCGGCCTCGCCGGTCGACAGTTGGCCGGATTTCAGACCCTGGTCGATCCGCTGCTGCTGGTCGACGTCGCGCTGCTGCTCGGAGCCGACCGTCTGCGCCGAGGCGCTGCCCACGAGGCCGACCGACAGGGCAAGCGCGGTACAGGCGGTAAGAAGCTTGGTGCGATACATTTTTTTATGTCTCCAAGTCGTTTCATGCACGTACTTGGAGATACGCGGGTCGGCGGTGTCGCAGCCCCGTGGCAAAAATAGGTACCGGTTCAGATCACCCGGTCGCCCCGGCACCAAACCCCGCGCACCAGCGGCATGTCGCCGGTGTCGCGCACCCGCACCAGGTCGGCGCGCAGGCCGGTCGCGATGCGGCCGCGGTCGTCGAGCCCGACCCGGGCGGCGGGCGTCGCGCTGACAGTGCGGACCGCGGCGGGCAGGTCGAGGCCGACCTCGGCCCGCGACAGCAGGAACGCGCCATGGATCAGGCTCATCGGCACATAGTCGGACGACAGAATGTCGAGCAGCCCGTCCCGGGCCAGGTCGAGCGCCGAGACGTTGCCGGAATGGGAGCCGCCGCGCACCACGTTGGGCGCGCCCATCAGGATCGCCATGCCCTGGCCGCGCGAGGCCTTCGCGGCATCCATCGTCGTCGGGAATTCGGCCACGACCATGCCGTCGGCGATGGCCTCGTCGACATGGGCCACGGTCGCATCGTCGTGGCTCGCGAGCGTCAGGCCGTTTTCATGGGCGAGCGCCACGATCGCTCGCCGGTTGCCGGCACCGTAGCGCGCAGACGCTTCGGTCTGCCGGGCCACGAACGTCTCGAATTCGGCGTCCGACCAGCCGTACTTCTTGATGTAGTAATAGCGGTATTTCTCGATCGTGGTGAACTGCCGCTGGCCCGGCGTATGGTCCATGATCGAGACCAACCGCAGGCCCGGGTCGCCGATGAATTCCCGGAACAGGGCGGCGGTGTCCGGATGGCTGATCTCGCAGCGCAGATGCAGCAGGTGCTCGGCGCGCAGCAAGTTCTTCGAGCGCGCCTCGCGGATCGAGTTCGCCATGCCGGCCAGGATTTCCAGCCGGTCGCCACCCGACGAGGTCTCGCCGACGCACAGCGCGTCGAACACGGTGGTGATGCCCGCCGAGGCGACCTGGGCATCGTGGCCGACGATGGCGGCCATGGCCGGCCAGCGCGTGCCGGGGCGCGGCACGAAATGCTTTTCCAGATTGTCGGTATGCAGCTCGACCAGGCCTGGCAACAGATAGTCGCCGTGCAGGTCCACCGCGCCGGACAGGCTGGAGCGCCCTTCGTCGACCTGGGTGATCACGCCGTGCTCGATCACCACGGTGCCGTCGAGCACCCGGTCCTCGAGCACGAGCCGGGCATTGGTCAATACCGCATCCTGGGGTCTGGTCATGCCGCCGCCTTCGCTTCCACCATGTCATAGAGCCGGCTCGCGACCCTATCGCGCACTTCGCCGTCGTGGAAGATGCCGATGATCGCCGTGCCGCGTGCCAGCGCCTCGTCGATCAGGCCGATCACGGCGGCCCGGTTCTCGCCGTCGAGCGATGCGGTCGGCTCGTCCAGTAGCAGGATGGGATAGTCGACGGCGAAGCCGCGGGCAATGTTCACGCGCTGCTGTTCGCCGCCGGAGAAGGTCGCCGGCGCCAGGTGCCACAGCCGCTCGGGCACGTTGAGCCGGGTCAGCAGCGCCGCCGCCCGATCGCCGGCGGCGCCGGCAGAATCGCCGCGCGCCCGCATCGGCTCGGCGACGATGTCGAGCGCCGGGACCCGCGGAATGACGCGCAGGAACTGGCTGACATAGCCGATCGTGCCGCGCCGCAGCTCGATGATCTGGCGCGGACTCGCCGCGGCGAGATCGATGCGGACGGCGCCGTGACGGATCCAGACATGGCCCGATCCGACGCGGTAGTTGCCCTGCAAGGTGCGCAGCAGGGTCGATTTGCCGGTGCCGGACCGGCCGTGCAGCGCCACGCATTCGCCGGCATGGACCACCAGATCGACCCCGGCCAGCACGGGCAGGGTGACGCCGCCCTGGTTGTGCAGGGTGAAGGATTTAGCGAGGCCGCGGATTTCGAGAACCGGTTCCATGCCTAGACCTGCAGGATCGAGGAGACGAGGAGCTGGGTATAGGGATGCTGCGGGTCGTCCAGCACCTGGTCGGTGAGGCCGCTCTCGACCACCTCGCCGCCGCGCATCACCATCAGCCGGTGGGCCAGCAGCCGTGCCACGGCCAGGTCGTGGGTGACGATGACCGCCGACAGGCCCAGGTCGGCTACGAGGCCGCGGATCAGGTCGAGCAGGCGGGCCTGGACCGACACGTCGAGCCCGCCGGTCGGCTCGTCCATGAACACCAGGCGCGGGTTGGTCACCAGGTTGCGCGCGATCTGCAGGCGCTGCTGCATGCCGCCGGAAAAGCTCGACGGCCGGTCGTCGATCCGGTCCCGGTCGATCTCGACCTTGCCCAGCCAATCGAGTGCTGCGCCCCGGATCTCGCCATAGTGCCGGGCGCCGACCGCCATCAGCCGCTCGCCAACGTTGGCGCCGGCGCTGACCGCCAGGCGCAACCCGTCGCGCGGGTTCTGGTGCACGACGCCCCAGTCCGTGCGCAGCAATTGCCGCCGGGCCGCTTCGCTGAGGCCGAACAGGTTGGCCATGGTGCCGTCGCGCAGGCGGTAGCGGATCGTGCCGGCCGCCGGCTCGATCCGTGCCGACAGCGCGTTCAGCAGGCTGGTCTTGCCCGAGCCAGATTCGCCGACGATGCCTAGCACCTCGCCGGGCCAAAGTTCGAAACTGACGTCCCGGCAGCCGACCCGCGCGCCATAGGCGACGGTCAGGCCGTCGACCACGAGCAGGGGCGGTTCCTCATCGAGCATCGGCAGCGCGCTCATCGCGTGGTCCCGGTCGCGTGGTTGCGGCAATAGTCCGTGTCGGAACAGACGAACATGCGCCCGCCCGCATCGTCGGTCAGCACTTCGTCGAGATAGCTCGCGGTCGAACCGCAGATCGAACAGGCGGCATCCCAGCTTTCGACCGTGAAGGGATGGTCGGTGAAATCGAGGCTCTTCACCTTGGTGAAGGGCGGCACCGCATAGATGCGCTTCTCGCGGCCCGCACCGAACAACTGCAGGGCCGGGCTACGGTCGAGCTTCGGATTGTCGAACTTCGGGATCGGCGAAGGCCGCATCAGATAGCGGTCGTTGACGATGACCGGATAATCGTAGCTCGTCGCGATCCGGCCGTGGTGCGCGATGTCCTCGTAGAAGCGGACATGCATCGCGCCATACTCGCTCAGGGCATGCATCGTACGGGTCTCGGTCTCGCGCGGCTCCAGCCAGCGCAGCGGTTCCGGGATCGGCACCTGGTAGACCATGATCTGGCCCAGGCGGAGCGGGATCTCCGGAATGCGGTGGCGGGTCTGGATGATGGTCGCCGCCGCCGTGCGTTCGGTCGTGGCGACGCCGGCGGTACGGGCGAAGAAGCGCCGGATCGAGATGGCGTTCGTCGTGTCGTCGGCGCCCTGGTCGATCACCTTCAAGACGTCCGACCGACCGATGATGCTGGCCGTGACCTGGATGCCGCCGGTGCCCCAGCCATAGGGCAGCGGCATCTCGCGGCTGCCGAACGGCACCTGGTAGCCCGGGATCGCGACCGCCTTCAGGATCGCGCGCCGGATCATCCGCTTGGTCTGTTCGTCCAGGTAGGCGAAATTATAGCCGGCGAGGGTTTCGGTCATTCCGCGGCCTCCCGACTGCGATCATGCTCGGCGCGCAGCCGGCGCAGCAGATCGAGTTCGGACTGAAAATCGACATGGTGCGGCAGCTTCAGGTGCTGCACGAAGCCCGAGGCCTCGACGGTGTCGGAATGGGACAGCACGAATTCCTCGTCCTGGGCCGGCGCCTCGATCGGTTCGCCCAGCTCGCGCGCCCGCAGCGCGCGGTCGACGAGCGCCATGGCCATTGCCTTGCGCTCGTTGTTGCCGAAGGACAGGCCGTAGCCTCGGGTGAATTGCGGCGGCACCTCGGTGGACCCGGCGAATTGATTGACCATGTCGCACTCGGTCACGGCGATCTCGCCGATCTCGACCGGGAAGCCCAGTTCCTCCGGCACGATCTCGACCGCGACATCGACCACGCGGATCTCGCCGGCGAACGGGTGGTTGCGGCCATAGCCGCGCTGGGTCGAATAGCCGAGCGCCAGCAGCCAGCCCTCGTCGCCGCGCGCCAGGTTCTGCAGGCGCAGATCGCGATCGGCCGGAAAATCGATCGGCTGGCGCGTCAGGTCGCCGGGCGGCGCGCCGTCGTCCCGCGGCGGCGGCTCGATCAGCCCGCTGCGGCCCAGGATGTCGGCGACCCGCGGCGCGGTTCCCATCGGTTCGGCCGTGGCTGGGGCCGGTGGCAGCGGCGTGCCGGCGGCCAGCGCGAAATCGAGCAGCCGGTGAGTATAGTCGAAGGTCGAGCCCAATACCTGACCGCCCGGGACATCCTTGAACACGGCCGAGATGCGCCGGCGCACCAGGCCCTGGTCCGTCTCGATCGGCAGCGAGGCGGCGAGACGGGGCAGGGTGGTGCGATAGGCGCGCAGCAGGAAGATCGCCTCGACCAGATCGCCCATCGCCTGCTTGATGGCCAGCGCCGCCAGTTCCGGATCGTAGATCGAGCCTTCGGCCATCACCCGGTCGACCGCCCGGCCCAACTGCTGGGCGATCTGCGCCAGATCCAATTCGGCGACCGCCGGATTGCCACGCCGTTCGCGCGCCAGCATCGCATGGGCCGCATCGATCGCCCGTTCGCCACCCTTGACCGCGACATACATGGCTCAGCGCTCCCGGACGGCGGTAGTCCGCGGCAATGCCACCAAGCGGTCGCCGTGGCACAGCAGGATGTCGATGCCGCGCGGGAACAGCGGGGCGAGGGCCGCGCGGCGGGACCAAAAGCTCGGCGGCAGACCGCCGACGGCAAGATGCGCCTGGCCGTCGATCCCGGGACCTTCCAGCACCAGCGGGCCGTCGGCGGCGAGGGTCGCGACCTCGATCACCAGGGGGGCGCCCTGGTCCGGATAGGCGTCGCTGCCGAGCGGCAGGTCGGCGAGTGCGGGCATGCGGGTGGGATCGGCAACGAACAGGAAGGCGGCCCGGTCCGGGGTGGCGACGATCGGGCAATTGCAATGAAAGCGCAGATGCGGGCCGACCGGGGCTGCGACCGCATCGAGCCAGGCCGGGGTCTCGAAATCGACCAGCGCCAATGCCACGCCGATCGCGGCTCGGCCGAGAGTCCCCTCCGGAACCGAGGCCGGCCGGGTGATCTCGACGATCGTGCCCGGATGGGCGATGGCCTTCAGCACCAGGCGAAACACGCCGTTGGCATCGTCGACCGGATCGGCGAAGCCGGGCTGTATCGGCGGAGTTGCAGGCTGCACGTTCATCGATCCTCACCTCGCACCAGGGTGAAGAAATCGACCTTGGTCGCCGCGACCTCGGACGCCTTGCGCTGCCGTTCCGCCGAAGCCCGGACCGCGAGCGGGCCGACGACGCGCACCATCAGGTCGTCGTGCAGCGCCGGATCCTGCAGCAGCGCGTCGAACAATGCGGCGAGTTCGGCATGGCGCGTGCTGCGGCCGGCGACATGCCCGAAGCCGGTGGCGCCGGCCTCGAGGCGCACGGCGGCGCGCGTCATGGTCATTTCGCCGAGGTTGAACGGCCGACCGCTGCCCGAAATCCGGCCGCGCACCATGACCAGACCCGTCTCGGTCGGACGCAGGCGGGTGAAGACCGGCGGGGGATCCAGCGCGGCCCACGCCTGTTCCAGGGCGGCAAGGGGTGCCTTGGCGAGCGTCGCCATCCAGCCCTGGCGGCCAGCGAATTCACCGGGGTTGGACGAGTCCGATATTTGTCTAGACATCCGTACCTCTCAGGCGACAAGATCGATCCCGGCCGGAAAAAAGTAAAGCGGCTTCGTGTGACGTGTTTTTGACAATCGTCGGTAGATCGCGAGAGGGCGACGGATGATCGAGGGCGGCGAGGATGGCACGATCGAGCGCGGCCATGGCGTCGCCGTGTGGCGCCAGATCGACCGCAGCCTGAGCGCCGATATCGCTGGCGGGGCTTGGGCGCCGGGCGAACGATTGCCGACGGAACAGGCGCTGGCCCTGCGTTTCCAGGTCAATCGCCATACGATCCGCCGGGCGGTCCAGGCGATGGTCCAGCGCGGCCTGCTGCGGGTCGAGCAGGGCCGGGGCACCTTCGTGCAGGAAGGTGTCATCGACTACATGATCGGCCGGCGCACGCGCTTTACCGAGAATATCGCGCGCAACCGGCGCGAGGCCGCCCGCGTTCTGCTGAGTTCTGGCGAGGTGCTGCCGCCGCCGGCGATCGCGAAGCTGCTGAAGGCGCCGGCCCGCCAGCCGGTGCTGGTGATGGAGGCGCTGTCGAGCGCCGGCGGCTTCCCGGTCTCGCTGTCGACCGGCTATTTCCCGCTCGGCCGCTTCCCGGATCTCTTGGCCCATGTCGTCGAAACCGGCTCGATTACTCAGGCTTTACAACGATGTGGCCTCGGGGACTATGCACGGGCCATGACCCGCGTCATCGCCCGGATGCCGACGGCGGAGGAGGCGCGGTTGCTGAAGCAGCCGGTCACGCGCCCGGTGTTGCTGACCGAGGCGGTCGATGTCGACGGCGACGGCAAGCCCATTTCCGTGTCGCTGACGCGCTTCGCCAGCGACCGGGTGCAGCTGGTGCTGGACTCCGCGGCGGACGCGTCGTAACGTCGCAATCGCCGTTTTCCGTTCTATCGCAATTGGATGTGGCGCTCCGTTCGAGTCGAGTCTATAGTCGAGACTCGGAATAGGCGCTATCGAGTCGCGCCTAAGGTCGTCGCGGATGCCGGCGAAGGGGTTTCGCGGTATCCCGGGCCAGGGGGATGAAGTGATGTCGAACGATGCCATCGGTCGTCGCGAGCTGTTGCGCGTAGCCGGTCTCATGGGGCTCGGCGCCTTCAGTCTGGCGCTGACGCCGGAAGCGCTGGCCCAGGCCCAGGCCCGCGTGACCAGATCTCCCGCCCAGCGCCGCACCGTCGTGATCGACGCCGGCCATGGCGGCATCGATCCGGGCTGCATCGGCTATAGCGGCACTTACGAGAAATTCGTCGCCTTCGACGCGGCCCAGGAAATCGCCCGGCTGCTGGAGGCGACCGGCCGCTTCCATCCGGTGCTGACCCGCACGCGCGACGAATTCATTCCGCTGCAGGAGCGCGTGGTGCGCGCCCGCGCGGTCAATGGCGACCTGTTCCTGTCGATCCACGCCGATTCGATCCCCGACCATTCGCTGCGCGGCGCTTCGGTCTTCACTCTGTCGGAAAAGGCGTCGGACGCCTCGGCCGCGGCGCTCGCCGCCAAGGAAAACCATTCCGACGTGGTCGGCGGCGTCAACATGGCCGGCCAGACGCCCGAGGTCAGCAACATCCTGATGGACCTGGCCCGCCGCCAGACCAACAACCTGTCGATCGGTCTGGCGCGCGAGTTGGTGACGAAGCTCGGTACCGAAGTGCGCATGCTGGAGCACAGCCACCGCTCCGCCGGCTTCGCCGTGCTCAAGGCGCCCGACATTCCGTCCGCGCTGGTCGAACTCGGCTGCCTGTCGAACCGCGACGAGGACAAGCTGCTGCGCAACGCCGCCTATCGGCGCAAGCTGGCCGACGGCATCGTCGGCTCGGTCGACGCCTATTTCGCCCATGTGGTGCGGGTCTGAGGCATTCCTCAGACCTCGCCCCGCTCCCGGGCTTTTTCCAGAACTACTTGAAATAGGCGTTCGGACACTTCGTCCACGGTCGTGCCCGGCGGAAACACGATGAGGTTCTCCTTGTCGTCACCGCCCCCGTCCTTGCGGCTGCGCTGAATCGCGATTTTCCAGGTGCTCTGATGCTCGCTAATGACCCAGCGCACCGCGTCCTTCTCGAAAGCCGACCAAGACCGAAGTTTGGTGACTTCGAGGATGTTATTCAGTTTGGCATCTCGGGGCGGCGTCGGAACGATCGGAATGCTTTTCGACAATGTCTCGTGAATCGCGCGGCTAAGCTCCTCCATCTTATTTACATTTATCATCAATACCGGCTCGACTCCTATGTGAAAACCAGCTTCGGTTTTCTTCATATTGGGGAGGTAAACGATCCCTTTTCTGAGATAGCAAATATACGACATGATCTTCCTTTTTAGAATTGGGTTGCGATCAGTTCTACGCCTCGCGCTTTTGCGCGAGCTTCGACCTGCTTGATGACGTTTCGTTGTACATTTGTAAGACTTCCGTCCGGAATCCCCAGATGCAGCGCGCGCCCACTGATTTCGTCGGCTCCTATTACCGTTGATCCAAGTTCGTCGCCTTCAAATCTGGCTACACGATCGACATAACGGTTGAGTCGGGCCGTCAATCTGGCGGCATTTTGATAGCTTGCCGCGGTTAAATCGATGGATTTGATGCTCGTCGCTATTCCATTGGCGAAGCGATCGATGACCCGAAAACCAGGTGGCAGATTGCCACCGAGAAGCTTCTCGATATGGAGGCCTCTCGCAGCCCAACCCATCTTCCAAACGTTGGGCGCTGTGACTTCTGCCGTTTCCGCGGCCGCTTCGAGTGGCAACGAAAGCCCCATCACCAGGAGATCGCGACCGATCTGGGCGATCTCGGCGGGGTCTGCCCGGGTATACATCTCGAAGGTGTCCAGAACGTCCTGGCGTTCCGCTCTGGTCGGTTCGCCGTAGACGACGTTGCTCAGAGCTTCGTTGAGTGCATTGCCGCCCCGGACGTCGCCAACATCATAGTAATAGCGCTTGATTTCACTCCGAATGATCGGGGCGTCCTCAGGACGCGCATTGGCGATCCACTCTAAAATATCACCTAGTTCATCGATACGCCTCCCCGGCGGAAGTATGAGTGGGGCATCTTCCGTCCATCGACCGTGCCAGTCTCTTGGTTCATCTGGATTGTATTTAGTGAGTACATCTTCGGTACGAGCAATCCTAACTGCTCCGGCCCAATCCAATTCCGGCAACTTGAGAAGGACTGCAGCGATCATTGCCCGCGCAATCTGGCCGTTGTTGAGAGCGCGGGCGACGGTGTCGAGACCGGCTTTAAGCGCGGTGACGTCCGGTGGGCTTTGATAGGCTTCGGCTAGAAGCCAGCGGATCTCCGAGGGTGATCTCGAAAAGAAGCCGCCTTCTCCGCTGTTGAGCATAGGGACACCGGCTAGCGATAGCCCCGCTTTGCCACAGCTCACGCCGAACCTGCGGGCATCGTCCGAAGTCCGAACTGACACACTGCTTGATTGTTCATCTGACGCCTCGTTCGCGGTCGGTCGGATAGTTTGTTCATGATGTGTTCTAAATTGCAAATTCAGGGAGCAAGAATTTTCAACCACCCCGACGCCGATCGCCGCAGCCTCTGGTCGGCACGCACGAGACCGGCTAAGGTGATCGTCGAAGTCCGCTTTCTGGTGGGGTCCCGTCCGATGCGTCTGTCCGTCTTTGCCGTTCTCGCCCTGGGGTTCGCCGTGTCGATCGGCAGTGCCCAGGCGTTCACCCAGGACAACGTCACCAACCGCGCGCCGGATGGCGGCGCCAAGTTCCAGGATGGCGACGTTTCCAGCAAATGGGGCGGCAACATTTCGGTGAACGGCAAGAGTGCCGCCAACGCGACCGACGCGGATGACGGGCCGAGCCACACCTATGCCAACGTCGAGCGGCGGGCGTTCAACAAGACCGGCTATTTCGAGCCGATCATCCTGCTGCCCGCCAAGCCCTGAGATCAGCCAATTCCAACGGCCCGGCGGGAGCGGTCTCGCCGGGCCGTTTTCGTTTCAGCGGGGCGGAAGCGGTTTGCAGCGCTCGAAGATTCAGCCACACTGCGGCGCTTTCAATCGCCGGAGTAGATGACATGACCGATCGCGCCCTCGAAGCCGCCCGCCTGCTGATCGCCGCTCATCGGACCGGGCAGGCGATCGACCGGTTGCCGGAAGCCTTGCGGCCGACCACGATCGAGGATGCCTACGCGATCCAGGACCATGTCAGCGCGGCCCTGGGGGCGATCGGAGCGTGGAAGGTCGGGCAGGGCGGTCCGACCGGGCCGATCAGCATCGCGCCGATCTATGCCGACCGGGTCTTCCCATCGGGCACGGTGCTCGACCCGGCCACGTTGCCCGGCACGGCGCTCGAAATGGAATTTGCCTTTCGCATGAGCCAGGACCTGCCGCCCCGGCCGCAACCCTACGGATATGACGAGGTGGTGGCCGCGATCGAGGGCTTCTGTCCCTGCATCGAGGTACTGTCGAGCCGCTACAAGGACAAGACGGATTTTCCGTCGGCCGAGATCCTAGCCGACGGTAATGCAAATGGCGCGCTGGTCTATGGCGGGCCGCTCGCCGACTGGGGCCTGCTCGATTTCGCGACCCAGAAGGTCGACCTGGAAATCGATGGCGAGATCAAGCAGAGCGCGGTCGGAACCCATCCGGCCGGCGACCCGGTCAAGCTGGTCGTCTGGACCGCCAATCACCTGATGACGCGTACCGGCGGCCTGAAGCGCGGCGACGTGGTCACGACCGGCTCGCTCGATGGCGCGACGCCGGTCGGACCGGGCGGCAAGGGGGTGGCGAGTTACGGCACCTTCGGCCGGGTCGAGGTCGCCTTCCTCGGCTGAGCTTCCGGCACCGGCGCGGTCTCGACGATCCGGCCGAGACGGCTCATTTCGGTGATGGTGTCCCGCAGGGCCGCATCGGCGAGGTGGGACATGCGGGTGAAGGCGCGCAGGAACGTGTCGGTGCGCGGCAATTGGAACAGGGTTTCCTCGATCTCGGCGCTGTCGACCGGGACGACGATGGCCAGCACCTGGTCATAAGGGATGACGACCAGTTCGGTGATCGGCATGCCGCCCGAGGAGCGTACGTAATCGACGACACGCGGCGCTTCCGGATAATCGGGGTCGGGGCGGATCGACATGCGATGCGGCACGCGCGTCGCCGCCGCTTCCAGCACGGCGCGGATGAACGGCCGCAGGAAACCCTCGTCGAAGCCGAGCAGGGTCAGCGCTTCGCAGGTGCCGCCTTCCGAACGGGCCTCGCCGCGCATTTCCAGCGTGGCCCAGACCGAGGCGCGCCCGCGATGGAAGTCCGCCGAGGCGATATCGAAATTCAGCCGGTCGATCGGCTGGGGGGCTGCTACCGCGTTGGAGCAGAGAAAGGCGAAGCAAGCCGGCTCGCGCTGACACGACATGGCGGTCGCCATGTCCAGATGCCTGTCACAAATTGGCCGGGAATGATCGAGCATGACCGTCGCCTCCGCTAGGCCCCGGGAGCATGTCCCCCAAGGTCAGGGACAACTGTGCAAAACCGCTCTTAAGATTGGACTAACGGCGGGCGAACGAACCCGAATCATCGCGAATTTCACCATCGGGCGGCTGAAAGGGAGGCTTTTCCGCCGGAGAATCGGTGGGCAACAGCGGATTTCCAAGTTGCCTCGGCGTTACCTGTGAAGCCCGCCTCAGGTGAAGCGTACCCGGATCTGTCAAATCTATCAGCCGATAGATGTCGTGATGCCCGTAAAGCGCGGACGTAGTCCAGATTGAATCGGAAACTCAGTATAGCGGCTAAGTACTTGTCATCGATGCTGAAATTTCCGAATCTCTTCTGAACTAAAATTAAATTTTTATTAACAGCGCTTTGCGACAACGGGACGCGACCCGGCAGGAGGAATCTTTGCGCGCCCTCGTCGAAACGATCAACCAGACGCTCCGCAATATCGGCCTTGGCCCGGGCCGCGTTCTGCTGGAGACGATCGAGTCCTTCGAGGAGTTGTCGCTGAGCGACCAGGAGCGCGTATCGGCGCTTGCCTCGTCGATCGCCAACAGCGCACTCGCCTATCACCGCACACGCATTGCCGGCTATCTGGATGCGATCCGTGGATCGGCCATGACGATTGCGCTCGAGATCCTGCCGCCGCCACCTGTCGCCGACAGTTGCCCGCTTCTGGGCAATATCGCCGAAGGTGCCGATCTGTTGTCGAGCGGCCTCAACCAGCTGATCGACGCGCTCTGTCTCGCTTCGATCTGCATGGAAGACCGGATCATCGCCGAAATCGCACTCTACGCGCGACTGCTCGGTCGCCACGATCCCAATACCGTGCAGATCGTGCTGCGGGGCATCGACGAGGCGCTCAGCCATCCCGATTTCGCTACGGGCGACCTGGTCGCCGTGGCGCTGGTCGATCCGTCCCCGCTCGACCTTTCCCTGCCGCTCGATCGCATGCCGACCCTGGGCGTCGCCTGAACCGGCCTCTTTCGTCAGACTATTTCGCCGCACCGGATTGACAGGCCTGATGCGCCTGGGCTCCCCTCTATCGAAAATCGCCGAGATGATCGAGGGAGCGCTCTGGGAATGGCATCGGACGAGATTCTGGTTTCCGCCGATCTGCTGCGGCACCAGCTGGGCGCGATCTTCGCCGCCTGGGGCATGGCCGAAGATCACATCGCGACCACGCTCGACATCATGCTGTGGGCCGATCTGTCGGGTATCGACAGCCATGGTGCGGGCATGATGCAGCTCTACCACCGGTTCCGCGACCAGGGGAAACTGACGTTTCGGCCGGAGATCCGCATCGTGCGCCAGAATCCGGCGACGGCGCTGGTCGACGGCGGCGGCGGCCTGGGCCATGTGCCTTCGGAACTGGCCATGCGGCTCGCCTGCGACAAAGCAGCGGCCATTGGCGTCGGCGTCGTGGCCGTGCGCAATTCCCATCACTACGGCGCCGCCGGTGCTTATGCCGAAATGGCGAGCGACCGCGGGCTGATCGGCATCTCGATGACGGCGGTCGCGCGGCCGAACGTAGTGCCGATGTTCGGCGCCGACGCCATGTTCGGTACGAACCCGATCGCGTTCGCGGCCCCGGCCAGGCGCAACCCGCCGTTCCTGCTCGATATGGCGACCAGCACCGCCGCCTTCGGCAAGCTCACCATCGCGTCCCGGGTCGGCAAGCCGATCCCGGAGGGTTGGGCGGTCGATCCCGACGGCAAGCCGGTGACCGATGCGAACGAAGGATTGCTGCATCGCCGCCTGACCCCGCTCGGCACTTCGCGCCCGATGGGCGGTCACAAGGGCTATGGTCTCGCCATGATGGTCGAGGTGCTGTGCACGACCTTGAGCGGCGCCCAATACGGCCCGCTGCGCGAGCGGCGCGATCCGGAGGCGGCGCGCCACGACGTCGGGCATTTCTTCCTGGCGATCGATCCAAGCTCGTTCCGCGAGGATGGCGGGTTCGAGCAGGATCTCGACGACATGATCGACGCGCTGCACGCGACGCGGCCGGTCGATCCGGCGCAGCCGGTCCAGGTCGCCGGCGATCCGGAGGTCAGGGCACGGGCAGAGCGGCGGCGCCACGGCATTCCGCTGTCGGCACGGCTCGCCCAGGAATTGCGCGAGATTTCGGCGGCGGCCGGAGCAGCCTATCTGCTCGACGAAGGCAGCCCTGCGCGCTAAGCAGGGCTGCCTGCGCAGAAGCCGCTTCGTCGGCGGGACGGTCTGCCGGACACTCCCGGCTCGTCGTTCCGTTCGAATGGTCTCGCAATGAAGCTCTTGATACCCGGCCCGGTCATGACCCACCCCTCCGTCCGCGCGGCGATGGCGGTGGATTACGCACCCTGGGACAACGAGTTTCGCGCGGTCTACGCCGACGTCTATCAGCGGCTGCTGCCGATCGCCGGCGGGCGACCCGACCGGCACGCCGTGCTGCCGTTGCCGGGCTGCGGCCATTTCGCCATGGAGGCGGCGGTCCGCACCTTCGTGCCGCCCGGCGCCAAGCTGCTGCTGCCGATGACCGGCGCCTATGCCGATCGGCTGGCGAAGCTGGCCCATGAGGCGGGACGGGTCGTCGTACGCCTGCCGGTGCCGGCCCGGACGCGGACCGACGTCGTGGCGGTCGAGGCGGCACTCGAGGCCGATCCGTCGATCGGCCATGTGGCGCTGGTCTATAGCGAGACCGGCTCCGGCCTGATCCACGACGTGCCGACGATCGCCGCCGCGGCCGGCCGCCTCGGCCGCCGGGTGCTGGTCGATGCGGTCAGCGCGTTCGGTATCCTGCCGTTCGACATCAGCGCACTCGATGCCGTCGATTCGGTCAGCTTCACGTCGAACAAAGGTCTCGAAGGGCTGCCGGGCATGAGCTTCACGGTCTCGCCGATCGCACGGCTCGACGCCTGCCACGGCAATGCCGGCAGCTGGTCGCTCGACCTGTGCGACGTCTACGACCACCAGAGCGGCGGCGGCTCGCCCGGTGCGCGCCGCAATGTGCGCAGCACCCCCGGTTCAGCCCGCTTCACCCCGCCGGCCCAGGCCGTGGCGGCGCTCGCCGTGGCACTCGACCTGTACGAGGCCGAAGGGCAGGCGGGACGGCTCGCGCGCTATAGCGAGAACAAGCGGACGCTGTACCAGGGCGTCAAGGCGCTCGGCCTGACGCCGTGCCTGCCGGAAGACCTGCAGGGCCCGATCATCGTCAACGTCGCCGCACCGGCCGATCCCGAATGGGATCTGCAGCGCTTCGTCGACGCACTGAAGACGCGCGGCTTCCTCATCAGCAATTTCTACAACACGCCGGAGCCGAGCTTCCGCGTCGGCTGCATCGGCGCGATCACGCCGGAAGACATGGCGGGCGCGGTCGTCGCGATGGATGCGGCGTTGGACGAGATCGGCGTGAAGGAACGGGCCGGCACGCCGTCCTAGATCGTCATGGCGCGGGTCGTGTCCGCTAGCTGGTGAGGCCTTACGAATCCGACTGACGATGGGCTTCGACCATCCACAGCCACTTGTCCGTGCTGCGGCCGACGCCGGTCAGGATGTCGGCGGTGATGGCGTCGCCCAGTTCGGCGGTCGTGTCGATCGAGGCGCGGATGTTCTTGCCATAGGCGGCGAGCACGCTGCTGAGCGCCTCGACATGGTTGGCGCCGGCGGAGATGTCGCTCGGATAGACGGCGAGGCGGGTCTTGCCGGCCGCTTCCTGCACCGTGCCATGGGCGGTGCCGCCCAGGATGACGATGCGCTCGGCGATCTCGTCGGTGAAGTTCCGCACGTCGGCGGCGACCTGGTCGAACAGCTCATGGAGCGCGATGAAGCTCGGGCCCTTCACGTTCCAATGGGCTTGCTTGACCTGGGCCGAGAGGTCGACGGAGTCGGCGAGCGCCGAGCCCAGTTCGCCGATGATGGCGGCGCGCACATTGTCGGCCAGATCGATCTTGGTGCGGTGCATGAAGACCTCGCAGGTTGGATTTCGCACTGTGTTCGCCGGTCGCGATCGGCCGGCACGGCGGCTGTTAGGATAATGGGTGCAGTGCCGAAGAAAGCAAGCGGTGCCTCCCGCACAATGGCCTGAAAAACCTGAAACAGTTCGTGAAAAATCCGCTCAGGCCGCAGCGGTTTCCAATGCTTCGGCGGCTTCGAGCCAGGCTTCCTCGGCACGCGCGACCGCGGTCGCGAGTTCGTTCTGCCGCCGCATCAGTTGGCCGCGCCGCCCGCCGTCGAGATGGGGCTCGAGCAGCGACTTCTCGACCGACGCCTTGTCCTGGGTCAGGCGCGCCAGCGCCGCTTCGGCATCGCGCGACAGCTTGCGCAGCGCATCCAATTCCTTGCGCCGGTCGCCGCCGCGCGGGCGTTCCGGCTGGGGCGTCTCTGCCGGCTTGTTCTTCGGCCGCTTGTCTTTCGGGATCTTGGTGTTGCCGCTGCCGGACTTGCCCAGCATCAGCTTGCGGTAATCCTCCAGGTCGCCGTCGAACGGCTTCACCTTGCCGTCGCCGACCAGCCACAGCTGATCCGCCGTCAGTTCCAGCAGATGCCAGTCATGGCTGATCAGGATGACCGCGCCCTTGTATTCGTTGATCGCGACGGCCAGCGCCTCGCGGCTTTCGATGTCGAGATGGTTGGTCGGCTCGTCGAAGATCAGCATGGGCGGGGCGGCATGGGTGATCAGCGCGAAATTCAGCCGCGCGCGTTCGCCGCCGGACAGGGACTTGACCTGCGTGTTCGCCTTTTCCTGGCCGAAACCGAACCGACCCAGGCGGGCGCGGACCTGTGGCTCACGGCCACCCGGCATCAGTTCCGCCATCAGCTTGAACGGCGTCGATTCACCATCCATGTCCTCGACCTGGTGCTGGGCGAAGAAGCCGGTGAACAGCTTGCCCGAACGATGGTGATGCCCCTCCATCGGCTGCAGGCGCCCGGCGACCAGCTTGGCGAAGGTCGACTTGCCGTTGCCGTTCGAGCCCAGCAGGGCGATGCGATCCTCCGGATCGATCCGCAGGTCGATGTCGCGCAGCACCGGCTTGCCCGGGATATAGCCGACGGAGACCTTGTCGAACGAGATGAGCGGCGGCGACAGCTCGGCCGGCTCCGGGAAATCGAAGCTGACGGTCGGGTCGTCGCGCATGACCGAGACGGAGCCCAGTTTGGCCAGCATCTTCATGCGGCTCTGCGCCTGACGCGCCTTGGTCGCCTTGGCCTTGAACCTGTCGACGAAGCTCTGCAGGTGCTTGCGCTTGGCGTCGAGCTTGGCCGCTTCGGACTTGGACTGGGCCATGCGCTCTTCGCGCATCTTCTCGAACCAGTCGTAATTGCCGGTGTAGAAGGTCAGCTGCCGGCTATCCAGATGCAGGATATGATCGACGCAGGCGTTCAGGATCGCCCGGTCATGGCTGATCACCAGCAGCGTGTGCGGATATTTCTGCAGATAGGCCTCGAGCCAGACCGTCGCTTCCAGATCGAGATGGTTGGTCGGCTCGTCGAGCAGCAGCAGTTCCGGCTGGGCGAACAGCGCCGCGGCCAGGGCCACGCGCATGCGCCAGCCGCCGGAGAAGCTCGACATCGGCTGCTGCTGCATCTCCTCGCTGAAACCCAGGCCGGCCAGGATTTCCGACGCCCGCGCCGGGGCGGTATGGGCGTCGATGTCGACCAGGCGCATGTGCACCTCGGCCAGGCGCTCGCCGTCGTCGGAATGATCCGCCTCGTGCAGCAGCGCCGCCCGTTCCAGGTCGGCTGCCAGCACCACGTCCTGCGGCGTCATGGCCCCGCCCGGCGCCTCCTGGGCCACGATGCCGATCCGCACGCCCTTCTGGATCTCGATCTCGCCCTGGTCGGGTTGCGACTCGCCCAGAATGAGGCCGAACAGCGTCGACTTGCCGGCGCCGTTGCGCCCGACGAGCCCGACGCGATGGCCGGCGGAAATGACGGCCGTCGCGTTCTCGAGAAGCGCGCGGCCGCCGATGCGGTAGGTGACATTGGAAATGGAGAGCATGGCGCCGCCCTCTTAGCATGAGTGCGCCTGCCTGGCGATGCATTGCGATGCAGCAAAGCCCGCAAGCATGGCAGAGGATCGTTCGCGTGCTATCATCGGAGGAAAAATCGCTCTGGTCAGGCCGCTTGGCCAAACGGGGGCTCGACATTCGTCGTACAAGTTGGTTGACTGCAGCGTGCCGACGAAGCCGGGCCGTTCGATGCCTGGCGGAAGATCGATTTCGGGGGGAGGCTTTGCGCGTGTCGAGATGGCCTGACCGGGGTTCCTGCCCGGCATGAGCAACTATATCTTCCAATTCGGCGAGATCCTGAAGCCCGGGAATCTGGACGAGCTGCTGTGGGGCATGGTCTACACGCTTCGCCTGTCGGCGATCGCGATGGTGCTGAGCCTGGCGTTCGCCATCGTCGGCGCTCTCCTGCGCACGTCGGGGCCGAAACCGATCCAGGCGATCATCGCGGGATATGTGGAAATCATCCGGAACACGCCGTTCCTGGTGCAGATCTTCATGATCTTCTTCG
Source organism: Aliidongia sp. (assembly GCF_035943795.1). Classification (NCBI taxonomy): domain Bacteria; kingdom Pseudomonadati; phylum Pseudomonadota; class Alphaproteobacteria; order Rhodospirillales; family Dongiaceae; genus Aliidongia; species Aliidongia sp. The sequence goes on from NZ_DASZBY010000080.1 coordinate 18,995, forward strand.
GGCTGCCCACGATCGGGTTTCGCCTCGATGCCAATGACGCCGCACTGGTCGCCATGGTGCTGAACGGCAGCGCCTATACGATCGAGATCGTGCGCGCCGGTATCGAGAGCATCACCGTCGGCCAGATGGACGCGGCCAAGGCGATCGGGTTGCGCCCGTTGCAGAGCTTCCGGCTGGTCGTCCTGCCCCAGGCGCTGAAGGTGATGCTGGCGCCGCTCGGCAGTCAGTTCATCCTGCTGATGCTGAATTCCAGCATCGTCTCGGTCGTCTCGGCCGACGAGCTGATGGCGGCTGCCCAGGACGTACAGTCGCGCACTTTCCGCCCGTTCGAGACCTACATCATCGTGTTCGTGATCTATTTCGTGCTGTCGATGGCGTTCCAGGCCGCGTTCGCACTGATCGACCGGTGGGCCTTCGCCCGGGCGGAGCATCGCTGATGCGCACGCTCAACTTTTCCGACATAGAATTCCTGATCTTTGCCGTGCGCTGGACCTTGCTGCTGTCGGCGCTCGCCTTTGCCGGCGGCGGCGTGGTCGGTATCACCATCGCGCTGATGCGCACCTCGCAGCAGCGGGTGCTGCGTCTGCTCGCGATCGCCTATATCCGCCTGTTCCAGGGCACGCCGCTGCTGCTGCAGCTGTTCCTGGTGTTCTTCGGCGGCGACATGGTGGGTGTGTCGGTCGATCCGTGGGTTGCGGCCATGCTGGGCCTGAGCCTGAATGCGGGCGCCTTCCTGGGCGAGATCTGGCGCGGCGCCATCCAGGGTGTGCAGAAGGGCCAGCTCGAGGCGGCGCGGTCGCTGGGGCTGCATTATTTTGCCACGATGAGGAAGGTCGTGCTGCCCCAGGCGCTGCGGCTGGCCGTGGCGCCGACCGTGGGCTTCCTGGTCAATCTGGTGAAGAGCACGTCGCTCGCCTCGATCCTGGGCTTCGTCGAGTTGATCCGGGCCGGGCAGCTGCTCAACAACGCCACCTTCCGGCCGTTCCTGATCTTCAGCACCGTGGCGGCGATCTATTTCATCATCTGCTGGCCGCTGACCATCGCGAGCCGGCGGCTGGAGGCACGTCTGGCGCAGGCCTACAGGCGCTAGACACGGGATACAACGACAAACCTTGGGGAGAGACGGCGATGAAACTTCTGAGATATGCGGCGGCGGCCCTGCTGATGCTGGGCCTCGCCACGGCGGCGCGGCCGGCGGCGGCGCAGACGGTCGACGAGATTCTGGCGAAGGGCTCGATCAATATCGGCGTGCTGGTCGACCTGCCGCCCTACGGCATCCTGAACGACAAGCAGGAGCCGGACGGCTACGACATCGAAGTGGCCAAGCTGCTCGGCAAGTACATGGGCGTGAAGGTCAACCTGGTCCAGCTGACCAGCCCCAACCGCATCCCGTTCCTGCTGACCAACAAGGTCGATCTGATCGTCGCCACCTTCGGCGTCACGCCGGAGCGCGCCAAGCAGGTGCTGTTTTCGATTCCCTACAGCGCGATCGAGAATGTCGTCTTCGCGCCCAAGGACAAGAAGATCACGTCGATGGACGATCTTAAGGGCCTGAAGATCGGCGTGCCGCGCGGCACGGTGCAGGACGTGATCCTGAGCTCGACCTTCGGCGATCAGGTCAAGATGTCCCGGTTCGACGATGATCCGAGCACCTATCAGTCGCTCATCACCCACCAGGTCGATGCCATCGCCGAGACCGGCCTGACCGGCGACACGATTTTCGCCCAGAATACGGGCGCCGGCATCGAGCGCAAGTTCACGCTGCTGCAGCAACCGAATGGCATCACCATGCGCAAGGATCAGTGGAACCTGCACCAGTGGGTCAACACTTTCGTCTATTTCGTGAAGAACAATGGCGAGCTCAATGCCATTCACGAGAAGTGGTTCCACAAGCCGCTGCCGAACCTGCCGACCTTCTGATCGCGGGTTTGGTGCGGCTGGCCCATCCGGGGTGTGGGGACTCCGGATGGGCCTTTTTTGCGCCGAGCCGTGCCGCGACCGGTATCCACGTCCGCCGGCTTCACCTATAGTTCTGCTTCATATCCGCACCTTCGTTGAAAACGATCCCACAAAAAAACCAACGAGGGGAGACGATATGGAGTCTTTGCGCCTTGCGGGATGGGGCGGCCTTGCCGCCCTCGCCCTGTCGATCGGCTGGCAGGCGCCGGCTGCGGCTGCCGGCCGCTGCGACCAGCTGCTGGCCCTGCTCCATGGCCAGATCGCCGATGCGACCTGCGTCGACAGCGCCGACCTCACCACCGCCAACCCGGCGACGACGCCAGCCAATAACGCGCTGGCCGGCCTGCCGGCCTTCGCCTTCACGCCGCAGACCGATCGCGCGACGATCGCGCCGAGCGCGCCCGACCAGACGCCGCTGACCCATGCGGTGCCTGGTTTGCAGATCCAGGCCCGCCTGGCCAAGGATCCGCTCGGCGAGGCGCGCATCCTCGTTCGCCTGCCCAACAATTGGAACGGCAAGCTGGTCGTTGCCGGCGCGTCGGGAACGCGCAGCGAGTTCAACGGCGACATCGCCTGGAGCGACTACGTCCTGCAGAAAGGCTATGCCTACGTCTCGCAGAACAAGGGCGTCTATAATTTCCAGCTGTCGAGCGCCGCGGATCCGCTCGCCTGCCGGCTCAATCCGGCCTCGTCGATCTACGTCCATTTCTACGACAACGACCCGGCGGCGCTGTTCACCCGCTGGAACGAGGCGATGCTGGCAGCGGCCCGGCTCGGGCGCGACGCGGTCGAACTGCGCTACGGCCGGCGCCCGGCCCGAACCTATGCGGTCGGCACCTCGAACGGCGGCTACCAGGTGCGCCGGGCGGTCGAGACGGCGCCCGACCTGTTCGACGGCGGCGTCGATTGGGAGGGAACCTACGTCGATCCAACGCGGGGCAACATCCTGGCATCCTTGCCGCCTGCGCTGCTGAACTATCCCGACTATGTCGCCTCGGGCTTCGATCCCAACAGCACCGCGGCCAAGAACATCGTGGCGGCTGGCTATCCGCCGGACATCGTCTCGGGCACCAACTCGCTCTGGGGCTTCTATTGGGCGCAGTTCTGGGAGGTAACCCAGTGCCAGTGGCAGAAGCGGCTCGACCCCGGCTATGACACCTATGGCGCCGGTCCGGCCAACTACGTCTATGTCGATCGGCTGTCCGCCTCCAACGTCGGCGCCAACCTCGCGGCCTTCACCACGACCGGGCATATCCAGCGGCCGCTGATCACGGTCGCCGGCACCATGGATGCGCTGCTGCCGATCAACGACCAGGCCCGCGCCTATGCGCGCGCGGTCGATGCCGGCCGCGGCGACGATCGCGAGCAGGATCGGCGGCACGACCGCACGCCGCCGTACCGGCTCTACGAAGTGCAGAACGGCAACCATATCGAGACCTTCAAGGGCAGCTTCCCACAGCTCGAACTGATCGAGCCGCATGCCCAGAAGGCGTTCGATCTGCTGGTCGGCTACGTCGAGCAGGGTGCGGCCCTGCCGCCGGACCAATGCATCCCGCACGGCGGTGCCATCGCCTCGTCGCCGGCGCAGCCGGGCCATTGTTCCAGCCTGTTCGTGCCGTAACGCGTTCCGGACCGGCGTGCGAGGGGGCTCGATTTTCGGGGGCGGGGGTGGCAGTCTCCGTTCCGCCCATGTCGTCCTCCTTCGCACCCGCCTCCGAACAATCCACCGCCGCGCACCAGCGCGCCCATGACCTGCTGCGCGAGATCTTCGGCTATGGCCAGTTCCGCGGCCAGCAGCAGGCGATCATCGAGCATGTGATCGACGGCGGCGACGGGCTGGTGCTGATGCCGACCGGCGGCGGCAAGTCGCTGTGCTACCAGATCCCGGCCCTGGTCCGCCCCGGTCTCGGCATCGTCGTCTCGCCGCTGATCGCGCTGATGAAGGATCAGGTCGACGCGCTGCGCCAGGCCGGCGTGCGCGCAGCCTACCTCAATTCCTCGCTCAATCCGGGCGAATCGCGCCGGCTGGAGGAAGAGATGCGCGAGGGCGCGCTCGACCTGGTCTATGTCGCCCCGGAACGGCTGGTCATGCCGTATTTCCTCGACATGCTGAGCCAGCTCAAGATCGCGCTGTTCGCGATCGACGAGGCCCATTGCGTCTCGCAATGGGGGCACAACTTCCGACCGGAATATCGCGGCCTCAGCATTCTGCACGAGCGGTTCCCGGACGTGCCGCGCGTGGCGCTGACTGCGACCGCGGACGGGCCCACGCGCAAGGACATCGTCGACCGGCTGCAATTGGGCGATGCGCGCGTGTTCGTCTCGGGCTTCGATCGGCCGAACATCGGCTATCGGGTGGTCGAGAAGAAGGACGCGCGCAACCAGTTGCTGAATTTCCTCAAGACCGAGCATCCGGACGACGCCGGCATCGTCTATTGCCTGTCGCGCCGCAAAGTCGACGAGATCGCCGATTTCCTGTCGCAGCACGGCCGCCTGGCACTGCCCTACCACGCTGGGCTCGACGCCGAAACGCGCCAGCGCCACCAGGATCGGTTCCTGAAGGACGAGGGCGTGGTGGTCGTGGCGACCGTCGCTTTCGGCATGGGCATCGACAAGCCGAACGTCCGCTTCGTCGCTCACCTGGACGTGCCGCGCAGCCTGGAGGCCTATTACCAGGAGACCGGCCGCGCCGGACGTGACGGGCTGCCGGCGACCGCCTGGATGGCCTATGGCCTGGCCGACGTGATCTCATGCAAGCAGATGGTCCAGGGCTCGGAACTCGACGACCGGCAGAAGCGGGTTGAGTTGCAGAAGCTCGATGCGCTGCTCGGCTACTGCGAAACCTCGACCTGCCGGCGCCAGGTGCTGCTCAACTATTTCAACGATTCGCTGCCCGGGCCGTGCGGCAACTGCGACATCTGCCTGAGCCCGGTCAAGAGCTGGGACGGCACGGTCGCGGCCCAGAAGGCGCTGTCGGCGGTCTATCGTACCGGCCAGCGCTTCGGCGTGCAGCATCTGGTCGACCTGCTGACCGGCAAGGAAACCGACAAGATCCTCGAGCGCGGCCATAATCTGCTGAAGACCTTCGGGGTCGGCCGCGACATCGGCCGCAATGCCTGGCAGGCGATCTTCCGTCAGCTCGTCGCCGGCGGCTATCTGGCGGTCGACGTCGAAGGCCACGGCGGGCTGCTGTTCGGGCCGAAGGCGACCGCCGTGGTCAAGGGCGAGCAGACTGTCGAGTTCCGCGAGCATAAAGAGGAAAAGTCGCCGCGCCGCCCCTCCGGCGGCGTGCGCCGCGGAGCGGCCGCCTTGGAATTGGAAGGCAGTGACGCGACGTTGTTCGAGGCGCTGCGGCACTGGCGGCTGGAGCTGTCGCGCGAGCAGGGTGTGCCACCTTACGTCATCCTGCACGACGCGACCCTGGTGGCGCTCAGCGTCGAGCGCCCGTCGGATATAACGGCGCTGGCCGCGATTCCCGGCGTCGGGCGATCGAAGCTCGACCGTTACGGCCAGGCGATCCTGGAAATCGTCCGGCAGGGGTAGGGCGACTCGGGACGGGCCGCCCTCTGTCGGCTACCAGGCCGGCAGGATCGCGCCCTTGAAGCGCTGGTCGAGAAAGGCCGCGACCTCCTTCGACTGATAGGCAGCGACCAGGATCTTCAGGTCTGCCCGATCCTTGTCCTTCTCGCGCGTCGCGATGAAATTGCCATACGGGTTGTTCTGGCGCGGCTCGATCGCGAGCGAACCGGTGCGGGGATCCAGGCCGGCACCGATCGCATAGTCGGTGTTGATGACCGCCGCATCGAGGTCGTCGAGCGAGCGCGGCAGTTGGGCGGCGTCCAGCTCGATGAACTTGAACCCGCGCGGGTTGTCGGCGACATCGGCCAGCGACGGCAGCAATCCCTTGCCGGGTGCCACGGCGATGAGCTTGTTCGCCGCCAGCAGATTGATCGCGCGGCCGCCGTTGCTGGGGTCGTTCGGAATGCCGATCTTGGCACCCTTGGGCAGTTGATCGAGGCTCTTCACCTTTTTCGCATACAAGCCGATCGGTTCGACAATGGTGAAGCCGATCGGCACGATGTGATAGCCGCGCGCCGCGATCTGCGCATCGAGATAGGGCTTGTGCTGAAACGCATTGGCATCGAGGTCGCCGGCCTCGAGCGCGGCATTGACCAGGGCGTAGTCCTGGAAAGTGACGAGTTGGACCTCGAGCCCCTGGCCCGCCGCGACTTTCTTCGCGACTTCCGCCACCTCTTCCTCGCCGCCGGCCATGACGCCCAGCTTGATCTTGCCTGCCGCCTGGGCGGCGCCGACCGAAAGGGACAGGCCCAGCAGGGCCACAAGCCCCACGAGGCGGAGGCGGTGTTTCACAGGGTGCGACATCGGCGGATCCATTCTGAAAGGCCACGAGGGCTTCAGAGTTGGGCCGCAAAACGATACGAGGGATATCGCTGATTCAACATATCGATCACGATGATTTATATATTGACACGTTTTGTATTTGTATATTCAGAGCGAGAGTTGCGAACCAGCACCGATCATGACGTCGAAGAACGTGTCAGAAATGATCGCGCAGCTGGATGCCGAATTCGTGTCGTTCGAAGAAGGTGCCGCGGTCGCCGAAGCTGTCGGGCAGGGAGCTTTCGCGCAGCAGCGGCGCCAAGTGCGGCTGATCGGGTACGTCGCCCTTGGCGGTGACCGTGGGCGCCGGCTTCGCTGGGGATTGCGGCTGATAGGGAATGGCCGGTTCCGACTTGAGCAGTACGCTTTTCAGCGGGTCGAAATTGAGCTGGAGCGGCGCATCATACTGTTCCGCCGGCGTCTGGGTCGCCGGCGCGAGCGTGGTATCGCCGCCGTGCTTCTTGGATTTCTTGGTGGTGGTGGTCGGCTCTGCCGCGTATCCGGGCGCACAGACGGCCCCGGCCAATCCGCAAAGACAGATTAGCGTCACCATGAGTTTTATGGACTGTCGCGATTCCATGGGCCGAGTATTGCGGAGATTTGATGGTTTTGAAAGCTAAACCGACAACGAGCGCTTGCGTGTCGCAAAAATGTACCTGAGTCTTGCGGCTTTTAGATGCGTGACTTGACCGCCGCAGCAGCTTGAGCGTGTAAAGGGCCTCTGCGACCGATGATCGTTCGAAGGCGGAGGGAGATGGCGGCGATCGAAACGGCAAAGCCCGGCATCTCGCGGCAGGCGATCATGACCGGTATCGTGACGGCGCTGGTCGGGTACGGCAGTTCGGTCACGGTCGTGGTGAACGGTCTCAATGCCGTCGGCGCCACCACGGAGCAGGCGGCCTCGAGCCTGTTGGCGATGGGCGTCACGATGGGCATCACGGCGATTGTCCTCAGCCTCGTCCATCGCATGCCGATCAGCATCGCCTGGTCGACGCCGGGTGCCGCTCTGCTGGCGACGACCGGCCCGATCGCCGGCGGCTTTGCCGCAGCCGAAGGCGCGTTCGCGGTGGCGGGGCTGCTGGTCGTCGTCGCCGGCCTGTGGCGACCGATCGGCCGGCTGGTCGGCGCGATCCCCGCCTCGCTCGCGAATGCCCTGCTCGGCGGCATCCTGTTGAACCTGTGCCTGGCGCCGTTTCACGCGCTCGCCGATATGCCGCTCCTGGCGTTTCCGGTCATACTCACCTGGCTGGTGGTCGGCCGTTTCGCCCGGCTCTATGCGCTGCCGGCGACGGCGATCGTCGCCCTGGCTCTACTCGGTTTCGACGTCGGCGGCGCCGGATCGCACGGGCTGGCCCAAGCGGGGCTCTGGCCGGGCCTGGTGCTGACGCCGCCCACCTTGTCCTGGGGCGGGCTCGTCGGCATCGCGGTGCCGCTGTTCGTCGTCACCATGGCGTCGCAGAACGTGCCGGGCCTGGCCGTCCTCGCGACCTTCGGTTTCCGGCCGCCGCCACGCCCGATCTTCCTCTTGACCGGCCTTGCGTCGCTCGCGACGGCACCGGTCGGCGCGCTTACGGTCAATCTCGCCGCGGTCACCGCCGCGCTGTGCGCTGGTCCCGACGCGGATCCGAGACCCGAGCGGCGTGCGGCCGCGGCGGTCACGGCCGGGCTCTGCTATCTGCTCTTGGGCCTGCTGTCGGCAGCCGCGGCAGCGCTCGTCGCGACGGCGCCCCCGCTACTGATCGAGGCCGTCGCGGGTCTGGCGCTGCTCGGCGCGTTCGGCGCCTCGGTTTCGGCCGCCCTCAAGGATGATGGCGATCGCGAGGCGGCCTTGGTGACGTTCCTGCTGACCGCTTCCAGCCTCAGTTTCTTCGGCATCGGCTCCGCCTTCTGGGGCCTCCTCGGCGGGCTTGCCGTCCTTGGCCTGCGGCGGCTCGATTTCGGCAGAATTGGCCCGGGCTCCTGAATTGGGGCGAAAACGCCGCGTCCGATTCGTGCCGTGTCAGGCGAGACAAGTCTGAGTTAATCGCCTAACCTGCCCGTCCAATTTGCACGCGGAGGCGATCGGTACGGTGGTTTGCCGTCGGCGATCTCCCCGATCGAACAAGCTCCGCGCAGGATATCCAGGAGGAAAAAGCAGATGAAGCTGTTGCGTTACGGTCCGGTCGGCCAGGAAAAGCCCGGCATGCTCGATGGCGAGGGCAAGCTCCGCGACCTCACGGGCAAGGTCGCCGACATCGCCGGCGAGGCGCTGTCGCCGGCCGGCCTCGCCAAGCTGAAGGCACTCGATCCGGCGAGCCTGCCGCTGGTCGCGGGCAGTCCGCGGCTCGGGCCCTGCGTCGGCCAGGTCGGCAAGTTCGTCGCGGTCGGCCTCAACTACTCCGACCACGCGGCCGAGACCGGCGCCAAGGTACCGGAAGAACCGATCCTGTTCATGAAGGCGACCAGCTCGATCGTCGGCCCGAATGACACGGTCGTCATTCCGCGCAATTCCAAGAAGACCGACTGGGAGGTCGAACTCGCGTTCGTGATCGGCACCAAGGCCAGCTACGTGAGCGAAGCGGATGCGCTGAAGCACGTCGCCGGCTATTGCGTGGTCAACGACGTCTCCGAGCGCGAATTCCAGATCGAGCGGGGCGGGCAATGGACCAAGGGCAAGAGCGCCGATACATTCGGCCCGATGGGTCCCTGGCTGGTCACGCCCGACGAGATCGCCGACGTTCAGGCGCTCGATATGTTCCTCGACGTGTCCGGCAAGCGCTGCCAGACCGGCACGACCAAGACCATGATCTTCGGCGTGCAGTTCCTGGTGCATTACATCAGCCAATACATGACGCTGCATCCGGGCGACGTCATTACGACCGGTACGCCGCCGGGCGTCGGTCTCGGCATGAAGCCGGCGCCATGGTTCCTGAAGCCAGGCGATGAAATGCATCTGGGCATCCAGGGACTGGGCGAGCAACGGCAGAAGGTGGTTGCCTCCGAATGATCGCTGCCTGAGAAATAGGCGGAATTGGCGAAAAACCCGTTGCGACTCCTCCGCGGAGGACTGTCGCAACGGGTTTTCTTCGGCTATGCTCGTGTTCTCTTGGTGTCAATCCGAGCATAGAGCAGCCATGTACGACCACCGTCCGGGCTTTTTCCGCACCGATGATCCACCTTCCGGCCGCCGGGTCGATGCCAAGGTGAAATGGTTCAACGCCAGCAAAGGGTTCGGCTTCGTCACGCCGGCCGATGGCACGCAGGACGCGTTCCTGCCGATGGCGACCCTGCGTCGCGCCGGGTTCGAGGACGTGAGCGAGGGCGCCTCGCTGGTCTGCGAGATCGGCGACGGCGCCAAGGGACCGCTGGTGGTCAATGTGCTGGATGTCGACCTGACCACGATCGTGGCGCCCTCGGCGCCGCGCGGTGGGTTCGATCGCGATGCGGTCCAGACGCCATCAGGCTCGCTCGACGGCGCAGTGAAATGGTTCGAGCCGGGTAAGGGCTATGGCTTCATTTCGCCCGATGGTGGCGGCAAGGACGTTTTCATCCATATCACCGCGCTGCGCCGCAGCGGACTGCAGGGCCTGGATCCGGGCGTGCGGGTGCGCGTCGACGTGGTCGACGGCAAGAAGGGGCTGGAGGCGTTCGGCATCACGATCATCTGATCGCGACCGCGTCTCCGGAAACTCGACCGGCCGGGTGCACAGCCCGGACCGGCCATTCCATTGTCAGTCCTTTTTGCCGTTCAGGCGATTGGCCGCCGCCTTGGAATCGGCCGACAGCTTGTCGAACCGCGCCTGGACTTCGTGCTGATGGTCGGACAGGGCGCCGCCGATCGCGTGATTGTCGGCCTGCGCCTCGTTGAAATAGCAATCCTCGTACTGTTTGGCCGCCTGCTGGTAGGCATTGGCCTCCTTGACGCTCGCCTCGTAGGCCGCACGTCCGGACCCGTTGATTGCGGGCGGCGTCGGCTCGGTTCCGCAGCCGGTCGGCGTCCAGGTCCCGTTCCGCAACGTGCCGGCCTCGGCGGCCCCGCCGGCCAGCGCGAAAATCATCATTGCAGCGATGGTTCGTCCGATCATCTCGTCCCCTTGTCGATAATGCTCAAGCGGGCACTGTTCGACCACGCCGGTGCGGGGCTGTAAAGTCAGGTCGGCGGCCCGTTCTTCGGCGAGGCGCCGGGGACGGTCGGCTGAGCCGGCGTCGCCGGGTTCGCAGGAACGGGAACGGGAGGCTTTGTTGGCGCCTTCTGTCCGGGGAGCAGGGTCTTTCGGCCGCCGACGAAAACCTCGCAGGCGCTCGTGCCGTCCTGGCGGAACAGATAATCCTCCGTCGCGACGGCAAGCTGGTTCGGGTCCCAGAGATTGAGGCCGCTGCCCTTGGCGACGCCGAGTACGGCGGCACCGCCGGCCTTGGCATGCAGGCGAACGATGAAGCGGCCCATCTGCCGTTCGTTGAACCGGCCTAGCGAGCAGGCGTTGCTCAGCTTCGGGTCGCGGGGCCCGGCCTCCCAATAGGGCGCCTGGGAATCGAGCAGGTTTTCCGTCGCCTTGCCGGCCATCGGCCAAGCCATGAGGCAGCTTGCGAGGGCGATCCGCAATACGACGCCTTGTCTCGACATGGGTTCCGCTTCTAGGGTCCACCGGAAACGAAGCTTACCACGGCCGCGGTCCGCGCGGCAGGAGAGGGTTATGCCGACCGCCCATGCCGAGATCCGCGATCTGTGCCGTCGCGCATTGTCCGGTCACCGCCGCCAGACCGTTCGCGAAACGTTGGACCAACTCGCCCAGTCACCGTTCGCCGATCTGCCCCGCGACATTTATGGCGAGGGCGAGGCGATGCAGGCGCTCGAGCGCGACGTCGCGGCCCTGCTGGGCAAGCCGGCGGCGGTCTTCATGCCCAAGGGTGTGATCGCGCAACAGGCGGCACTGAGGATCTGGGCCGATCGTTCCGGCCTGCACACCGTCGGTTTGCATCCCAAATGCCATATCGATCTGGACGAACGATCGGCATATGAGCGGCTGCATGGGCTCCAAGGCGTCCGCCTGGGCCTGGACCATCGGCCGTTCGGCGTCACGGACCTGGAGGCGGCGGCCGAGGAATTCGGTGTCGTGACCGTGGAGCTGCCGCTGCGACGGGCCGGGTTCAAGCTGCCCGACTGGGACGATCTCGTCGCCATCGCGGACTGGTGCCGCAGCCGGGGCGTGCCGCTGCATTTCGATGGCGCGCGGCTGTGGGAGGCCCAGCCACACTACGGCCGCCCGCTGGCTGAGATCGCCGGTCTCGCCGATTCGGCCTATGTCTCGTTCTACAAGGGGCTGGGCGGGCTCGGCGGATCGATCCTGGCCGGCCCGGTCGACTTCATCGCGGCAGCGCGAGTCTGGCAGGGACGCCATGGCGGCAATCTATGGACCGCATTTCCTTTCGTCATCAGTGCTGCCGAGGGTCTGAAGCGCTACCTGCCGCTGATGCCGGCCTATCGCGACCGGGCGCGTCGGCTTGCGGCGGCGCTCGCGGCCGTTCCGGGCGTGACCGCGGTGCCGGCGCCACCGCACACCAACGCCTTTCAACTCTATCTGCCGGCATCGGCCAAGGCGCTCGACGCGGCCCATCAGGCGTTGGCGCGCGACAGCGGGGTCTGGCTGTTCGGCCGGTTCGCCGAGACCGCTGTGCCCGATCTGACCATGGCCGAGATCGGCGTCGGCGACGCGGCCGACGACCTGACCGATGGCGAGATCGTCGATCTGGTCGGTCGCCTGGTCGCGACGGCGCGCGCATCGTGAGGCGCCTCGCTCTGCTGATGCTGGTGGTGGCGGGCGCCACGGCGGCTGCCGACCCGGTGCGCCTGCCGATCCTGGTGCCGGTCACCGGGTTCCTGTCGCTCGAGGGCACCAGCCAGCGCAACGGCGCGCTCCTCGCGCTGCAACAGGCACCGGCCGGCCTCGCGGTCACGGGCGAGGTGGTCGATACCGCGACGGCACCGGAAAATGCGGTCAATGCCTTGCTGCGCGTGCTCGATGGCGGCCCGGTTCCGGCAGTCGTCGCGTCGATGCTGGGAACGCAAATGCTGGCACTGATGCCGATGGCGGCGGACGAAAAACTACCGCTGCTCACGGTCTCCGGCACGGCCTCGCTGACCGAAAAGGGCAATCCCTGGGTCTTCCGCTTCTTTCCGTCGGACCGACTCGCCAAGGAGGCGCACGTCCGCTACGCGGTCGAGCAACTGGGCAAGCGCAAGCTGGCGCTGGTCTACCAGACCACCGCTTATGGCCAGAGCGGCGCTACCTATATCGCGGCCTCGGCGAAACGCCACGGCGCCGACCTGGTGTTCAGCGAAGGCATCGACACCGACGTCAAGGACCTGGCGCCGATCCTGAAGCGGGCCTCGACGTCTGGTGCGGATGCGCTGCTGCTGCATCTCCATGCGGGGCCGACCGCGCTGGCGATCCGACAGATCGCGGCGCTCGGCATCGCCCTGCCGGTCATCGCCGGGTCCGCCCTGCACCAGCCGGCCACGGCGGCGCTGCTCGACCCCAAGGAGCTGAAGGGGATTTGCGCCGAGTCCGCTGCGTCGCCCGTGTCCGGCGGTTCGCCGCGAATGACCAAATTCCTGGCCGATTATCGGGCGGCGTTCGGCGCCGATCCCGACGCCTATGCGCTGGCCCAGTACGACGGGACGGAGATGCTGCTCGACGTGCTTGCGCAAGGTGCCAGGACCGGAGAGGCGGTGCGCGCGGCACTGGCCAGCAAATCGTGGGACGGCATCGCCATGCGCTATGCGTCCGACGGGCACGGCGACATGGCGCATAGCGTCGTCATTCTCTGCTACGACGGCGTCACGCGCATTCCGCAGATCGTCCGACGCTATGACGGGCTCGACGTGGCGGCGGCCGACTGACGGGCATCGACGCGGTGGTGGCCGACCTGTTGAGCCTCGCCCAGCTGCTCCTGAACGGGCTGGCGCTGGGTTCCGCCTACGCCCTGGTGGCGCTCGGGTTCGTGCTGGTGCTGAATGCGACCGGTTCGATCAACTTCGCCCAGGGCGACATGGTCATGCTCGGCGGCTATGTCGCGATCGCGCTCGCCCGCCTGCTCGATCTCTCGGGTTTGGCCGTGTTGCCGCTGGTCACGCTCGCCATGGCGGGCTTCGGGTTGCTGTTCTCGATGTTGGCCTGGCGCCCGTTCCGTCGTCGCCCGCCGATTTCCGGCCTGCTGGCGACGGTGGCGCTCGGTCTGACGCTGCAGGAGGCGATGAACGCGCTGGAAGGGGCAGCGCCCCAGGCCGGTCCGACGCTGATCGGCACGGGCGAAATCCACCTCGGCCCGCTCGGCCTGTCGCGCGCCTCGCTCGGCATTCTCGTCGCCTGCCTGGTCCTGGGCTCGGCCCAGGGCTGGCTGCTCGGCCGCACGCAGTTCGGTCGCCGGCTGCGGGCGAGCGCGCAGGATCCGGTGACGGCGCGAGCGCTGGGATTGCCGGTCGACCGGCTGATCGCGACCAGCTTCGCACTGGCGGCGGCGCTGGCGGGCGCGGTCGGCCTGCTGCTGTCCGGCCCGTATTTCGTGACGCCGACGTCCGGTAACGACCTGATCTTGCGCGCCTATGTCGCCGTCACCATCGGCGGATGGGGCTCGCTCAAGGGCGCGGTCGTGGGTGCATTGCTGATCGCGCTGTTCGAAAGCGTCGTGGCCGGCTACGCGAGTTCGGTGGTGGCGACGGCGTCGCTCTACGGCCTCGTGCTGGTGCTGCTGGCCGTCCGTCCGGCCGGCCTGTTTCCCGAACCGTTTGGACGACGCGCGTGAAGGCGTTCGTGCGGCCGGCGCCGCTCGTCGGGCTGGCGATCGCCGGCTGGCTGCTGGTCGTGGTGGCGACGGGATCGGGCTACGAGCAGCGGCTGATGGCGCTCGCGGCCTCCTCCGCGCTGATGGCGATCGGCTATCAGCTGGTGTTCGGCCAGGTCGGCGCGCTGTCGCTGGCCCAGGGCGCCTGTTTCGCGATCGGCGCCTATGCGGCCGGCATCCTGGGCGGCCGGCTCGGCTGGCCGATCTGGCTCGAACTCCCAGCGGCGATCCTGCTGCCGGCGCTGCTCGCCGCCGTCGCTCACGGACCGGTCCGGCGGCTCGACGGGCATTATTTCGCGCTCGCGACCCTCGGCCTCGCGGTGCTTGTCCGGCTGGTCGCCGTCGATGCTCAGGGCCTGACCGGCGGCGCCAACGGCCTGATCGGCGTGCCGCCGCTGCCTGTCGGCTGGCTCGGCCTGTCGCGGGGCGCCGGGACGATGCTGGCCGGCTGGACGCTGGCCGGGATCGGCGCTGGGCTTGCCCTGTGGTTGAAGCGCGGCGGCAACGGGCCGACGCTGGCGCTGGTCCGCGACGATCCGGCCCTGGCCCGAGCAAGCGGTCTCGACCCCGGGCGGATCCGGACTCAGGGCTTCGTCCTGGCAGCCGGATTTGCCGGGGCAGGCGGGGCGCTGCAGGCCCATGTGCTGGGTCTGGTCTCGCCCGACGTGGCGGAATTCTCGGTCATGGTCGGGTGCCTCGCCATGGTGGTCATCGGCGGGCGCGGCTCGGTCGCGGGTGGCGTGCTGGGTGCCCTGCTGATCGGCCATTTGCCGGAATGGCTTCGCCCGCTCGGATCATCCTATCGGATCGCCTACGGGCTGGGCCTGTTTGTTTGTCTGCTGGTGGCTCCTGCGGGCCTGGTCGGCTCGCTGGAGCGGTTCTGGCCCAGGCGTTCCATGCCCGCACCCCTTGCCGTCACCACATCCTTGCCGCGCCCCGACGCGGTGCTGCGGGTCGATGGCATCGGAAAATCCTACGGCGGCATCGCTGTGCTTCACGGGATCTCGCTCGAGCTACGACCGGGCGAGATCGTCGGGCTGATCGGACCGAACGGTTCGGGCAAGACCACCTTGATCAATCTGGTCGGCGGCCAGGATCGTCCGGATAGAGGGCGTATCACACTCGGAACCGCACGGCTCGACGGCTTGTCCGCCGATCGTATCGCGCGGGCGGGCATCGCGCGCAGCTTTCAGTCGGTGGCGGTGCCCGATGCGATGATGCCGACGGATCTCGTCATGGCCGCGCTGGCGGCGCGGGAAGGTCGGGCCGGCTTCGGTCACGCTCTGGCCATCGCTTCGCTGCGGGGAGAGGCGGCGGCTTTGCTTCGCCGCGTCGGGGTCGATTCCGATTGCCCACTGGAGGGTGGGAGCGTGCGCCTCGTCGATATCGCGCGCGCCCTGGCGCTCGATCCTGCCGTCCTGTTGCTTGACGAGCCGGCGGCCGGGCTCGATCCGGCGGAGCGGGACCGGCTTGGCACGTTATTGCGCGCGTTGGCGACAGAGGGGCGGGCGTTGCTGGTCGTGGAGCACGACATGGTGTTCCTGATGGGGCTGGCCGACCGGATCGCGGTGCTGCTGGACGGGCGTATCGCCCGGGCCGGTACGGCCGACGAAGTGAGGGCCGATCCGCGGGTGCGAGCGGCCTATCTGGGGGAGCCGTCGGCATGAGCGTGCGGCTCACTCTCGACCATGTCGAGATCCGGCGCAGTGCGGCGATCACGATCGAGCTGGCTGGCGCCGGCATCACGACGCTGCTCGGACCCAATGGTGCCGGCAAGACTGAATTGCTGGAAGCGATCATGGGCTTGCGCGCACCGCGCGGTGGCGGCATCCAGCTCGACGGCATCGACATTGCCCGCTGGTCGCCCGAACGGCGCTCCCGCGCCGGCATCGGCTGGTGTCCCGAAGGACGGCGGACCTTCCCCGGATTGACGGTGGTTGAGAATCTGGAACTGGTCGCGACCAAGGGGGCCGGCGAGCGGCGGCGGCGTCTCGCCTGGGTGCTGGAGCGGCTGCCGGCGTTGCGCGACAAGCTCACGGCGGTGGCCTGGACCCTGTCGGGCGGTCAGCAGCAGATGCTGGCGATCGGTCGCGCGCTGATGACCGAGCCTCGCCTGTTGCTGCTCGACGAACCGTCGCGTGGCCTGTCGCCGGTGCTGGTCGCCGATCTGTTCGATCTGTTGCGGAAATTGGCCGACGAGGGTCTGACCGTTCTGCTTGCCGAGCAGGCGGTGATCCCGGCGCTCGCCGTCGCCGATCGTGGCCTCGTCGTCGCGCGCGGGCGGATCGAAGCAGACGGGGTGCCGGATGAGATCCGCGATCATCCGGCCTTGGCGCGAAGCTTTCTGGGTTAGCGCCCGATCCCGACGTCGGGTCGCAGTGCCATCGGCCGAGGCGAACTGGTTTTGGATGCTTCGAGGCGGCCGAAATCGCGCGTCGAAAGCCATGCCGCGGCACAGTCCCGGGGCAGGGCCAAGCTATCGAACTGATCCGGCGTGGTTTCGCCGATCGGACGCCATTCGGTATCGACCAGTACGATCTTGCCGGCCGGCAAGCCGGCATTGAGTCTGATCTTCAGCCCGCGATGCGTGAGACTTCTGGCTGGGGCGCCCAGCTTGGCCAAAAGGAAAATGACCAGGCCGATGATGCTCAGGACCAGAGATCCAAACAGAACCAAACCAAGAGTGTCGCCCGACGGGAAAATAGACATCGTGAACCTTCTCGAATGTACAGCGGACACGAACCGCGACTTACGACCTGCCGGCCTGACACCGGCGTTACCCGGCGTCGTTTGAAAAGGTTCTTCGCGTTCGGCTCGTGCGACCGCGTCACCGCCCGCCGCACCCGCTGGAACCTAACGAGAAAGACAAAACAAATTCTTTACGCCGAAGCGGAATCGATCGATCCGACAAAAGAATATGAAAGATTTTAGCCAAATGATCGTCTCTCAGCTTACGCCCATTAACCGTATGAGCGAAAAGCTTTTTAGCGAAACAACCTCGACGCGATGGCGACCGCAATCCCCGTCGCGAACGCGCTCAGGATGCCGCCCCACAGGATATCGACGATCGCGAAGGTGACCGGAACCAGTTTCAGCGTGGCCAGATTGCTGAGATCGTAAGTCAGATAGGCGAACAGACCCAGCAGGCCGCCTTGCAGCGCGGCGTCGCGCCAGTCGCCGGAGACGAGCGCCGGTCGGACTGCCATCACGGTCAGGCCGGCCGCATAGAGCAGATAGAAAGCGATCGCCGCCGCGACATTCACCTGGTCCGCCATCAGGTGTCCGATGCTGCGCTGATAGAACCCCTTGGCAATGAGGCCCAACCAGCAGCCGTCCATCAAAGCCATGGCCACCAGGACGATCAGGTAGGCAGTCGCAAGGATCGGCAAGGCGGACCTCCATCACGGCGGCTGGAAGGGCCGCCCGTCATCGATCATCCCGACATGACAACGCGCCCCGCGGCAATGGCCGCGGGGCGCGTTGAAGAAGCGGGTGCGGGACTATGCGCCCCAGTGCGGTCCGCCGAACAAGGCCAGCACGACCAGAACGATCAGGATCACGCCGATGATACCGACGCCGCCACCGCCGTAGTAGTTACGCCGATAGCCGTAGAAGCCGCCGCCGCCGAAAAGCAGGATGAGAATGATAAGTAGAAGTAACATCGCCGCCTCCGATTTTTATCGTCCCAACGAGAACCCGATCGGGTCGTATTTGTTCCGGAATTTCCGACGGATACTGTAATCAAGCAGCATCCAAGGCCAGATCCTCGTAAAGCCGGCGATATTGAGCCGCGGGTCCGCGCCAGGAAAAGTCGCGGGTCATGCCGTTGCGTTGCAGCTGGCGCCAGGAATCCGGCCGACCGTAGAACTCGAGCGCGGTGTCGATCGCATCGAGCATGCTGACCGCATCGGCCTGGTCGAACTGGAAGCCGCTGGCCTTGCCGCCGGCGATCGGTACGGCGCCGACGGCCGTCACCGAGTCGCGGAGGCCGCCCACGGCACGCACGATGGGCACGGTGCCGTAGCGCATCGCGTAGATCGGGGTCAGGCCGCAAGGTTCGAATCGCGCGCCGTGAACCAGGATGTCCCCCCCGGCGAGCAGCTGATGGGCCCAGTCTTCCTGGTAGCCGATACGAACCGCGGCGCGGCCCGGCGCCCGCGCCGGCCAAGCGGCGAACCCATCCTGCAGGTGAGCAGCGCCCTTGCCCAGGATCGCGACCTGAACCGACGAGCGTTCCATCAACTCGGGCATCAGTTCGAGCAGGGTATCGGCCATCTTCTGGCTTTCGAGCCGGGCAGCGAACACGAGCAGGGGGGCGGCCGGATCGACCGTCAGGCCCCATTCCTGCTGGATCGCAGCCTTGCACAGGGCCTTCTGATCCAGATCTGCGGCCGAATAAGGATGGGCGATCGTCTGGTCGTTGGCCGGGTTCCACAGCGTCTCGTCGATGCCGTTCATAATGCCGACCAGATCGTTCCTGCGGCGGGCAAGCACGCCTTCCAGCCCCATGCCGAATTCCGGCGTCACGATCTCGGTCGCATAGGTCGGGCTGACCGTCGTCAGCTTGTCCGCGAAATGGATGCCGCCTTTGAGGAACGAGATCTGCCCGAAATACTCGACGCCATCGACCGAGAAGCTGCCGGGCGGCAGGTCGAGCTGCGGCAGCATGCAGGGCGGGAACAGGCCTTGGAACGCCAGGTTGTGCAGCGTCATGATCGTGCGCGGCCGGCGGCCGGACTGCCCGGCCAGCAGCACGGGGATGAGGCCGGTGTGCCAATCGTTGCAATGCACGATGTCGGCCCGCCAGTTGGGCAGAACCCGTCCCATCGACAGCTCGACCGCGGCATGGGCCAGGGCCGCGAAGCGGATGGCGTTGTCGGCCCATTCGCGGCCGTCGTCGTCGATATAGAGGCCGCCCGGTCGCTGAAACGAGTTGGGCTGGTCGAGCAGGACGACCTCCAGGTCGCTGCCCGGCATGGTCCCGATCAGCAGGCGCCCCGGCCCGCCCGGCAGGTTGGGCAGCCGTGCGATCTCCCGCAGATCGTCAACCGCCGCGATCGCGCTGTCATATCCCGGCATCATCACCAGGATGTCGACGTCGCCGTCGTGGGCGAGCGCCAACGGCAGTGCGCCGCACACGTCGGCAAGGCCGCCCGTCTTCGCCAGGGGATAGATCTCTGACGAAACGAAAAGGACGCGGACGCGATTTGCGATCGCTCTGGCGGGGTATGGCTTCATCGAAAGCGCCTTCCGGTTGCGGGGACCGCTTTCAAAACACGCGACGGCGATCTTGGTTGCGCTGCAAAAGCCGATTTCGAGTAAATTTTTTTCGCGAAAGTGCGGCCGCTCGATCGGGGGAACCGATCGTTGAATTGCGGGGTTCTTGCTAGCTGGATCTGAGTACCGCCGGTTGGTGTACAAAGGAGTGTCATCATGAGGAAATCGTCGCTTGCGGCGCTCGCGCTGCTCCTGGCTAGTCCGGGGTACGCACTGGCGCAAACGGCAGGCGCGCCGGCCGTGACGGCGCCGCATACCACTGGCGCCGTTGCGCCCAGCGGAACCGATACGCCGGTGACCTCCGTTCCGGGCATCCGCCTCGAACCGGCGAACACGCCGCTGCCGACCGTGGATGGCAGCGGCGTCAATCAGTCGGGCGACACATCGAATACGGGGGCCGTCATGCCGCCGGCCGGCGCGCCGCGCCTGCCGGGCGTGCCCATGAACCCGACGACCGGCCCGACGACGCCTCCCTAAGCCGGGGCGCTACTTCCGGACGGATTCGGGCTTCTTCAGCAGATCGCCGCGCTTCAGGAAATCGCCGGTCGCGGAGATGGTGCAGACCGCGGCGGGATCGTCGATCCGCAGCACCAGCGTCTCGGTCATGAACAGCCGATAATGGATGCCATCCTGGCTGGCGTACCCCGTCCGCAGATCCTGCCCGACGATCAGCACCCCCACCCGTGGATCGATCAGCGCGCCGCCCTCGATCGGCGCCTTGTAGATGCCACTGGTGCACAGGCTTTTCAGATGGTCGAGCTGCTGCACGTCCGATCCGGGATACAGGCGGAACAATCCGTTGTAGAGCGGTGGGGCGAGCGCCAGCGCGTAAGGGCCGCGAAAGCCGGCATCATCGAGCTTGGTCGCCGCCGCGAGCACGTCGTCGAGCGCGCGCGACAGATCCTGCCAGTCGCCGCCCGCCAGTCTCTGCCGCTCCGGATGGGTCAGCAGACCGGCCAGGTTGAAGGCCGGCTGGCCGTGATAGATCAGGTCCTCCTCCCGATCGGCGACGGCTTCGGCCGCGTCCTCGACCGGAGACAGGTCGAGCGGCTGATTGTTTTCCAGATAGGCCGCGACCCGGCGGGTGCTGAGCGCGAAGCTGCGGCGGATGATCGGCACGCCCACGGCATGGCCGAGCGCCAGATCGGCGGCATCAGGATCGGGATCGGGCAAGGGAGAGTCGTCGCCGACCTCGATGGCGGTCAGGCCCAGGCCGAACGGCCCCTCGATATCGAGAAAGCGCCGGACGGTCAGGCGCGCACGGGCCGCCTCGACGGCCGCCGCATCGAGCGCATCCCAGATTTCGGGCGGCAAGGGCGAGGGCAGGCGATCGGATGAGGTCATGGTCAATCCTCCCGCTGCAACTTGCCGACGGTGAAGCCGCCGCGCTTGGGCGAGGGACCGCTGCCACCGCCGCCCTCGGCCTTCTTCTCGACCTCGAGCAGGGGACCTTCGGAATAGAGATAGGTGTCGATATGGCCGGCGAAGTCGCGGTTGTTGCGGCGCATCCATTCGATGAGCATGCAGGCATGCTCCATCTCCTCGCGCATGTTGTGCAGCAACACCTGCTTCAATTCGTCATCCTCGGTATCGTCGGCACGCTGGCGATACCAATCGACCGCCTCCAGTTCCTCCATCAGGGAGGACACGGCGTAGTGCAGCAGACGCGCGGTCTTGGACAAACGCGCCTCGGGAACATGTAGGGCTTCGCTGGCCATGGGGATTTTCTCTTCATCGTTGCGCCGTCCGTGGATCGGTCGGCAGGACGGCCCGTAGGGGCAACAAGCCCCGCTGGCGTTTCGTTCCCTGGCTCGTGCCGGGGAACTGTGCCGAAGCCCGACGGAACGTCTGCCGGCAAGCCGCTGTTCTCGGTGGACAAAATGCAGGAGTTCGCCTTGACCAATCCCGCTGATCTGCCGCTACCGATCGAGGACTATGCGCTGATCGGCGATTGCACGACTGCGGCCCTCGTCGGGCGCAACGGCGCGATCGACTGGCTGTGCTGGCCCCGGTTCGACAGCAGCGCCTGCTTTGCCGCCCTGCTCGGCACGAGCGAGAATGGCCGGTGGCGCATCGCGCCGCGGGCGGCCGAGGTCGCGGTGCGGCGCCGCTATCGCGACGGCACGATGGTACTGGAAACCCTGTTCGAAACGGCAGACGGCGAAGTCGCGCTGATCGATTTCATGCCGAAGGGCGGCGCGAATTCATCTTTGGTCCGTCTGGTCGAAGGCCGGCGCGGCCGGGTTGCGATGCAGATGGATCTCAGTATCCGCTTCGACTACGGCATCTCCGTGCCCTGGGTCACCCAGCTGAACGACAAGTCGGGCCTCAGCATCATTGCCGGACCGAACGGCGTCACCTTGCGGACACCGGTCGAGCTCAAGGGCGAGGGGATGGCGACCGTCGCGGAATTCGTCGTCGGCGCCGGCGAGACCGTGCCTTTCGTCATGACCTACTCGCCCTCGCACCTGCCGCCGCCCGATCCCGTCGATGCGCAGGCGGCCTTGGTATCGACCGAACGATCCTGGCGGGATTGGAGCGGGCGATGCACCCAGGATGGCCCGTGGCGGGACGCGATCCAGCGATCGCTGCTGACTTTGAAGGCGCTCACTTTCGAGGTGACCGGCGGCATCGTCGCGGCACCGACGACGTCGTTGCCGGAGCAGTTGGGCGGCCCGCGCAACTGGGATTACCGGTTCTGCTGGCTGCGCGACGCGACCCTGACCCTGATGGCCCTGATGCGTGGCGGCTATTTCGAGGAAGCGCAGGCCTGGCGTGACTGGCTGCATCGCAGCATCGCTGGCGCCCCGGATCAGCTGCAGATCATGTACGGCATCGCCGGCGAGCGGCAGCTGTTGGAATGGCAGGTCAGCTGGTTGCCGGGGTATCAGGGAGCAGCGCCCGTCCGGGTCGGCAATGCGGCCGCAGGGCAGGTTCAGCTCGACGTCTATGGCGAGGTGATGGGCGCCTTGCATCGCTCCCGCGAAAACGGCCTGGCGGCGCCGCCATCCGCCTGGGACCTGCAGCGGACGATGATCGGGCATCTGGAGACGATCTGGCAGCAACCCGACGAAGGCATTTGGGAAGTGCGCGGCGGCCGGCGCCAGTTCACCTTTTCCAAGATCATGGCCTGGGTCGCAATGGATCGGGTCATCAAGGATGCCGAGACCTATGGTCTGGACGCGCCGCTGGAGCATTGGCGCGTCTTGCGCGATCAGATCCACGAGACGGTCTGTCGCGAAGGATTCGATGCGGGCCAGCAAAGTTTCACGCAGAGTTTCGGCAGCCCGGAGCTCGATGCCAGCCTATTGCTGGTTTCCACGGTCGGTTTCCTGCCGGCCGACGATCCTCGCGTCCAAGGGACGATCGCCGCGATCGAGCGGAACCTGCTGGTCGATGGTTTCGTGCTGCGCTATCGGACCGAAACCGCGGTCGACGGCCTGCCGCCGGGCGAGGGCGTGTTCCTGCCGTGCAGTTTCTGGCTGGTCGGGGCCTATCTCCAGCAGGGCCGCCGTGACGAAGCGAAGGCGCTGTTCGAGCGGCTGTTGGCGCTGCGCAACGACGTTGGCCTGATCTCCGAGGAATATGACCCGGCCGCTAAACGGCTGGTCGGCAATTTCCCCCAGGCTTTCACCCATGTGGCGCTCGTCGGGGCCGCATTCGAACTGAGCAGGATCTAAGCGACGGGGCAACCGCACCGCGCGACGCGTGTTGAGAGGGCAGTCCCATTCACACGAGGAGACGCAACATGGCCATTCCGCAGCCCCAGACCAGCAAGCCTGCAGCGCCCAAGGAAGAGGCTTTGGACGATGCCTTGGCCGACAGTTTTCCGGCCAGCGATCCGATCTCGCCCGGCGCACCCCACCGATCGGTCGTGGCCGATGAAGAGCACCTCGCCGACCATGTCGCCAGTCACGAGGATGATAAAGAACGAAACAAATCATCCTGACGTCGCGGAACCGGTTTCGAACACGACGGTTGTAAACCGTTCGCTCAGTGGAGCGATTAGATAGGTTATGGAGACCATAATGAATAAGATCATCGCGGCGACTGGACTTGCTGTAGTGATGGCTGTTTCGGCAGGCTCGAGCGCCTTCGCCGCCGACACTATGATCCAGGCCAATCAAGTGCGTGCCAACAAGATCATCGGCTCGTCCGTCTATGATCGGCAGAATCAAGATGTCGCCAGCGTTAAAGATCTGATCCTCGACAAGGACGGCAAGGTCGCCGACGTGGTGTTGAGCTACGGCTCGACGGCCGGCATCGGCGGCAAGTATGTGGCCGTGCCGTTCGCGAGCCTCAAACTGAACAACAACCGGCTGACCCTGGATCAGACCAAGGATCAGTTGGCGGCGATGCCGCAATACAAGCTGGAAGACAAGATGACCGGCAGTGGCGAGGGACCCGTCCCGGCGACCGGCGGTCACGCAACCAGCGCGCCGAAGCAGTAAGCGGACTTCTTCGAGCGACGAGGAGCGTCGGCGGGCAACCGCCGGCGCTCTTTTCATTTGGGCGGATGGTCGCTTTCGAGGGCAGAGGCGATCGTCTGCGCGAGATCGGCGATGCGGAACGGCTTGTGCAGCATCGGCAGATGGCGCCAGCGGGGATCCAGCGCCTGGACGTCGCTATGGCCGGTGGCGATGACGATCGGAAGTTCTGGGCGGCGCGCGCGCAACTCGGTCGCGACCTCGCCACCGTTGAGGCCCGGCAGTGCATAGTCGATGATCGCGAGGTCGGGCAGCGGATCCCGTTCCGACGCCGCGATGCCGTCGGGCCCATTCGAGGCCTCGACGGGGCGGTAGCCGAGGGATTGCAGCAGTTCGACCAGGACGAGGCGCACGTCGGCATCGTCGTCGACCACCAGTACCGTCGATTGCGGCCTGGAGGGCGCTTGTACTGCGACGCGTTCCACTGGCGGCGGCGGGGCGGGCCGATCGGTCGACCCGCTTCGGCCCAATGCCAGCAGCCGCTCGACCAGTTGGGCACCGCGGTCGATCGTATCGAGACCATGGCGGGCGATGCTGACGATCTTCGCCTCGCTCGAACGGCCCTCGATCAGTTCCAGACACGCCGTCATGGCGAGCAGCAGGTTGTTGAAATCATGGGCAAGGCCGGCGGTGGGCGCGTCGATCCGCGAAGCGGGTGCCGGTGGCGCCGGGGGATGGTTGCTCATAGGCTGCCTTCCGTCCTACTTCGCGCAGACCGCCCGTACCTTTTCCAGAAGATCGCCCGCCAAGAAGGGCTTCTTCAGGACCGGCGCGCCGACGCCGACCGACAGGGACACCGTCTCCTCCCGGCCGGTCATGATGACGAACGGAATGTTCCGCTTGGCGAGAATGCCCGTGACCACACTGGCATCGACGCCATCCAGCATGAGATCGACGAGCGCGCCCGCCCCATTGAACCGATAGGCCGCCTCGACGGCGCTCTCGACGGTCTCGAAAGGGCCGGCAGTGCGATATCCGGACCTCGCAAGAGCGTCTTCGATATACATCGCGATGAGCGGTTCATCCTCGATGATGAGGATTTCCGGGGCGTCGATCGGTCGGGCGTCCATCATCAATCCGCAGTTTCCAGGGCAAACGGACCGCCGCGAGGAAACGTTCCTCCTCGAGCGGCGACGGAAGTTCCACACTTTTCGACGAGAAAATTTGCCGAAGAAGCGCCGTCAGGCTGCGATCGAGCGAATTGCGCGACCGTCGTCCAGCACCATTGTACCCCAGGGCGGCATTAAAACATCACTCTCTTCGCCGCTGGCGTCGGAAATCTCGAAGCGGGCCGGCTCGGCCGACAGGTTGAAGACGCATTGCACGGTTTCGGCACCCAGCCGCCGGACGAAACTCAGGACCTCGCCGCTGCGGCGAATGTCTTCGATCGAGCCTCGGACGAGCGCCGGCATCGCCTTGCGGGCCTTCAGGAATCGCCGCCAGTGGGCGAGCGAGCTCTCGCTATCCCGTTCCTGGCGATCGACCGCGCGGGCGAGATGCTCCGCCGGCACCGGTAGCCAGGGCGTACCGATGGTGAAGCCGGCGGAAGGAGCATCCGCCTGCCACGGCATCGGTGTCCGGCCGCCATCGCGCCCGCGGAATTCGGGCCAGAATGCGATACCGAACGGATCGCGCAGCTGCTCGTGGGTCAGTTGCGCCTCGGGCAGGCCCAGTTCGTCGCCCTGATAGAGGCAGATCGGTCCCGGCAGGCAACCGAGCAGGGTCATGAATGCCCGCTCGGCCGCAGGATCGGAGCCTGCCCAGCGGCTCGCGAGCCGCACGACGTCGTGGTTGCCGAAGGCCCAGCACAGGCCCTGGCTCCCGATCGCGGTCGCGGCTTCCGCCAGCGTCGCTTCCAGGATCTCGGCCGACACGCCGCTGCGCAGCAGACGCAGCGTATAGGCCAGATGCAGGCGCCCGGGCCGCGTGTACTCGGCGATACGGTCGAACGCGCCCGGCTGGCTGGAAACTTCGCCGAGCGTGACCGTGCCCGGATACTCGTCGGTCAGCGCGCGGATCCGTCCCATGATGGCCAACGCGTCGGCGTGCAGCATGTCGTTGTCGTGCCGCTGCAGGGCGAACGGCTTCGTCGGCGTCACGCCATCGGCCGGCGGCAGGGGTGGATTGGCGCGCAGCATGGGGTCGTGGGCCATGAAATCGATCGCGTCGAGACGGAAGCCGTCGACCCCGCGGTCGAGCCAGAAGCGGCCGGTCGCGAGGATCGCGTCCAGGGCAGCCGGATGGCGCAGGTTCAGCTTCGGCTGGCTCGACAGGAAATGGTGCAGATAATATTGCCGGCGCCGGGGTTCCCAGCTCCAGGCGCTGCCGCCGAAGACCGACAGCCAATTGTTGGGCGGCGTGCCGTCGGGCTGGGCATCGGCCCAGATGTACCAGTCGGCCTTGTCGCTGGTGCGCGACGAGGCGCTTTCCTTGAACCAGGCATGCTGGTCCGAGGTGTGGCTCCAGACCTGGTCCAGAATGACCTTGAGACCCAAGCCATGCGCCCGGGCGATGACCGCGTCGGCATCTTCGATCGTGCCGAACAGCGGATCGACCGCGGTGTGATCGGCGACGTCATAGCCGAAGTCGCGCATGGGCGAACGGCAGAAGGGTGAAAGCCAGATCGCGTCGACCCCGAGGGACGCGACATGATCCAGATGCTGGATCACGCCCGGAAGATCGCCCCAGCCATCGCCGTTCGAGTCGGCAAAGCTCAAGGGGTAGATCTGGTAGATCGCGGCGCCCTGCCACCAAGCGGGGCTTGAATCATGAGGCATTCGAGACTCGACTGCACAATGAATAGACGATCGTAGCGTGCGCCTGCCCGGTTAACGGTCAGTTGCTAAATGCTCTGATGACATAAATCCGACATGCGGCGCGATGATCTAAATCTCATGTCGTGATTTTCTGACCGCATTTTGGGGAAAATCCAGGTGTACGGGAGAAATTCGACGGCGCTGCGGACCCCGGGACATCCACGATCGGCCGATATTCCGCAACTGTCTCTTCGCGACTCGACAGATGACGCTCGTCAGGATTTGCCGATGCCATCTGCTTCGAAAACGATCCTCCCGAGCAGTTTATTCCGCATGGCCCATCCGTTCGGGGTGCCCTTGCCTCCAGCGGAACCGGCGGCAGGGTCCATCGGTTGAGTCGGGGAAGGAGATGCGCCATGTCCCATGCCACTCAGAAACCCGACCTCGGCCAAGCACACGGTACCCGGCCGGATCGGGGCGCACCGAGCGGCCATACGCCGGACGACCATGCCGACCACCGTCGGGCGCCTGCCGCGAGCCAAGGGCCCGATCACACCGATCCGACCGAGAAAGCCCGGCCGCACGATACCGATCGATCCGGCGCCTGACAGGCGACCTCGCTTCGTAACGCTGTCCATGCCGTCGCCGGCACGGGACGCAGAAAGGAATTCTCATGCAGCCGATCATCGAAACCCGGACGCCGGGTTCCCACGCCCGGGTCATCCGCGCCGCGAAGGTCCAGGGAACCGCTGTCACCAATCGAGCCAACGAGGATCTGGGCACCATTCGCGATGTGGTGCTCGACAAGTATGATGGCTCGGTGCGCTACGCCGTCCTGGAATTCGGCGGCTTCCTCGGCCTGGGCAGCAAGCTGTTCGCGTTGCCGTGGGAGCTGCTGAGTTATGAAGAGGGCGTCGATGCCTATGTCATCGGCATCGACAAAGAGGTGCTCCGTCAGGCGCCCGGTTTTGATTCCGACAATTGGCCCGACATGGGCGCGGTCGAATTCGATACCGGGCTTCGGTCCTACTACGGCTTGACCGCGGAAGCCACCCTGCGGCGCGAGATCATCTGACCGGCACCGATGGGTGCGACATGACGACATGTTGGTCGAAAAGTTCGGACGGTTCCGCAATTTTCGCGGAACCGTCCGGAGGCTCCGATGCTTGTCCCTAAGTCTAAAAAGGAGATTGCGATGTCTGACGAACGCGCGAAGCAGATCAAGGACAAGGCCTATCGCCTGTGGGAACAGGAAGGTCAGCCCGCGGGCCGCGACCTCGATCATTGGGTCCAGGCGGAACGGGAGATCGACCAGCCGACCCAGGCGAACGAGGGCGAGGGCAACCGTACGGCCACGCGGGCCTATAACCGCAAGGCAAAGCAGTTCGCCGAGACCGGGCCGGTCGAAAGCCAGGCGCAGAAGGCAAAAGCGGACCTGGATGGCCCCGAGGCGCAGAAGCTGCGGGAGGCGGAACTCGTCGGCAAGAGCCACAGCCATGGCGAGGACCCGGCCGTAAAAGGTTCCTGACGCACCAGAATATCTCATTTCCGTTTCGGTCGGAACTTTGAATTCACAAGTGATGTTTGTCCTTAGATACCAGACACATTCAGTCGAGCGCCCTTTTATCAGTTGATGATCGGGAATATCGCCGGCTCGCATCCGATCAGGACTGGGGATGAATGTGGCCTACGAGGATGAATTCAAAGCAGATCTGGTGGAAAATCTGCCACATCTGCGCGCTTTTGCACATTTGATCGCGCGCAACCATGCTCTCGCGGAAGATCTGGTGCAGGATACGATCGTCAGGGCGCTGGCCAATCGCCATCAGTTCCGGCCGGGAACCAACCTCAAAGGTTGGTTGATCATCATCCTGCGCAACCGCTTCTTCAACGAAATGCGTCGGAGCAGCCGGAAGTCCGAAGTCAGCATGGAGCACCAGGGCGACCTGGCCGCCGTCGACGGCGGCCAGGAGATCAGCGTCGAGATCCGCGACTTCAACGCGGCGTTCCGCAAGTTGCCGCCGACCCAGCGCGAGGCCCTGGTGCTGGTCGGCGCCAGCGGCTTCTCGTACGAAGAGGCGGCCGAGATCGCCCATTGCCCGGTCGGCACGATGAAGAGCCGCGTTTCCCGGGCGCGGGCCGAACTGGAGGCCCAGTTGCACGGTGTCGAGATGCCGGAGAAGTGGGCTGGGCTCGCCTTGAAGCTCGACGAGAATCGACCTCGCCGCGCTGGAGAATAGCGACGTAAATAAACCCCCGGTCGATCGCTCGACCGGGGGTTTTCATGTCCGCGTCACTTCGGAGCGATGCCGTCGTCCTTTGCCGGCGGCTTGATGACCGGCATGCTCCTCGGCCCCGGGTCCGGCGGTGTCTGGCTCATGCCGGGATCGACGGACCCGGTTGGATGCACGACGCCCTGGGACCGCGACAGCTCTTCGCTGAGTGGCGCTGCCGAGCCATCGGTCGATTTCGGATGCGGATCGATCGGTGCGCCGAATTTATCGGGCGGCGCGCTGTTGGGATCCGGTTGGGGCGTTATCCGCGTCTGCGCGTAGGCCGCGCCGGAAGCGGCAAGCCAGAGCGCCAGAATGCCGGTGGTCCATCGCATGATATCCTCCGTTCGCTGGTCTGCTCGATCGCTTTCCGATCGAGCCGCTGCTTGTGAGAACAACGCGCAGACCGGCGCCTGCGTTGCCAAAAATCACGAGACGGGGGTGTCGGTCACGAGCAGGCCGACCGGAAAATTACCAAGCAATGTCGTGACGGCCGTCGGTTCGGCATCGGCCACGATGATCCGGCCATCGGTGAAGACGTTCCGGTAGGTACCGGCCGGGACGGTTACTTTCATATCGCCCCAAGCCGGCCCGGTCGCATCGCCGGGCCAGAGGCGGGGCCAGAAGCGCGGGGCGAGAACCAGGATGCGGCCCTGTCCTTCCCGGGCAAAAGCCACGAGCAGGCTCGCTGTCGCGCCCTGGACGTCCAGCGGGCGATAGCTGCCTTCGGCGAACAGGGCGGGGTGAGTTCGCCGCAACTCCAGCGTCCGCCGGACGAGATCGCTCTTGACCGCGCCGTCGTGCCAATTCCCGCGCAACCGATCCAAGCCGGTCCGCGCGGTGCCGAGGCGCGTCGCCGCCGCGCGATAGTCGACCGGCCGACGGTTGTCAGGATCGACCATGGACAGGTTCCAGCCATCGGCGCCCTGATAGATGTCGGGAACGCCCGGCGTCGTCAGGCGTAGCAGAGTGGCCGACAGGGAGGTGAGCGCCCCCCAGAATCCCGTCGTTTCGCAGAAGCCGGCGAGCTCGGCCAGAAACGGCCCGCTACGATCGGGATCGAGCGATGCCGCGACATAGGCCTCCAGCGCTTGCTCGTAGACCTCGTCCGGCTCGCTCCAATTCGTGCGTTCCTTGGCCTCCCGGACCGCTTTCAGCATCGCAGGACCAACACGGGCGGCAAAGGCTGCGAGACCGTCCTCGTCGTCGGCCGCGAGGCCGGGCGGCCAAGCGCCGACGAGGGTTTGCGCCAAATAGGCGGCGTCGTTCGGGCTCGGGGCGGTTGGTCCAAGCCGTCGCCACGTTTCCTGCCGCTCGCGCCACAGCGCGGAAACCGACGTCAAGGCCAGCAGCCGCGTGCGCGCGTCCTCGCCCCGTTTCGTATCGTGGGTCGACCCGGCGATCAATTCGTTCGGGTGCGCCTGCAGCTTCGCTTCATTGAATTTGTGGAACGAGGCCGGGTCCAGCGACATGCCGCCGGGCTCACCACCCACCTCGTTCAAACCCAGCAGCGGCACGTGCTGGAAGAACACGGTGTCCTCCAGCCCCTTGGCCATGGCCGGTCCGGAGAGCTGCTGGAACAGGCGCACGACCGCCGCCTGCGCCGGCTCTGCCTCGACATCGCTGGTCAGGAGCGCGGTCAGGAAAGTCGCCAGCACGGGCGGCTCGACCGCGGCGGCCTCGATCGCGGCGACGATGCGCGACCGCTCGACCGGATCGATGCCTTCGGCGTCGGCATAGGTGCGATAGACCGGCAGGCGGGCGATCACCTCGATCAAGGCTCGTTCGAAGGCGTCGAGCGGCAGCGCGCGGCAACCCTCGTCGGCGACAGCTCGGGTTGCGTGGGCCAGACGAGACATCTCGCTGGCGAATTCGGTTTCGAGGAACCGGCGTTTCGCGGCCAGGACCATCCCGGCCGGATCCGCCGGGCGCCCGGTCAGGCGGCAATAGTCCTGGATGATCGTGTCGGCGCCGTCGGGATCGCAGAACAGCCGGTCGATCGGCCCTAGCCGGTCATAGCCGGTGCTGCCGGCGACTGGCCAGGCGGCGGGCAGCGTTTC
Organism: Aliidongia sp.; assembly: GCF_035943795.1. Lineage (NCBI taxonomy): Bacteria > Pseudomonadati > Pseudomonadota > Alphaproteobacteria > Rhodospirillales > Dongiaceae > Aliidongia > Aliidongia sp. The sequence goes on from NZ_DASZBY010000080.1 coordinate 50,029, forward strand.
GTCCGCGCCGAGGATCTTTTCGACCAGGATGTAAGGGTGCCGGCCCCGGGACCTGACGGCGGACGCCAGGCGATCCAAATAGGCCTTCGGGTCGGCCAGGCCGTCGATATGGTCGATACGCAATCCGTCGACCAGCCCGTCGGCGACCAGGCGCAGGATCAGGCCATGACTGGCATCGAAGACCTCCGGACGCTCGGCACGGACCGCGACCAGGTCATTGATCGCGAAGAAACGTCGATAGTTGATCTCGCCGGCCGCCCGGCGCCAATCGGCCAGGCGCCAGCATTGCCGCTCCAGCAGGGCGGTCAGGCGGTGGCGGCCGCTGCCATTCCACGCGGCGACGGCGGCCTGCACCGCGGCATGGGCGTCCTTGCGGAGTGCGAGTTCCGCCTCCAGCCGTTCAGCCCGCTGGCGCAGCGCCGCGGAGGCTCCGGTCAGGGCGTCGAGGGCCGCGAAATCGCGCGCGAGATGCACTAACTCCGGCGCGCCGTTCGCGGCATATTCCAGGATCGGCCCGACGCTGGTCGGCGTGACCGGCCATGCATGATCGTGATAGCGCACCAGGAACTGGGCGCCGTCGAAGGCCAGTTCGATCTCGCCTTTCGCCACCAGGGCATCGGGCGCCCCGCCCAGGAATGGCAGCATCACCTTGTCGACGAGGTCGGGCTGGGGCGGATGCCAGTCGATGTCGAAGAAATCCGCCGACGTGGAATGACGGCCCCAGCGTAGCAGATCCATCCAGCGGCCGTTGCCGGGTCCGACCCCCATGTGGTTCGGCACGATGTCGAGCAGGATGGCCAGCCCGTGACGATGCAGCGTCTCGGCGAGGTCGAGGAAACCGGCCTCGCCGCCCAGTTCCGGATTGATCTCGTCGTGATCGGTCACGTCGTAGCCATGGGTGCTGCCGGGTCGGGCGGTCAAGATCGGCGAGAGATAGGCATGGCTGACGCCCAACTGGGCGATCAGCGGCACGATGGCGCGGGCGTCCCGGAACGTGAAGTCGCGGGTCAGCTGCAGCCGGTAGGTCGCACGAGGCGGGGCCCAGGCAGGATCAACCATGACGTTTTTGCCTCGGCTCGACCGTATCGGGGTTCGAGCGCAGCGCCGAAAGGGCGGCGAAGCGCGCGTCGTTCAGTAGCTCCGCGATCGGGATCGGCAGGCGCCGGCGCCAGTTCGGATGCTCGTCCATGGTGCCCGGCAGGTTGACCATGGTCTCGATGCCCAGCAGATCCTCGGCCTGGACCAGCAGCAGCGCACTGGGCGTGCGCGCGAGGAAGCGATGCACCGCCGCGATCAGGTCGTGGTGGAAATCCTCCGCCAGCTTGGCTTCGAGGTCCGGTGGCATCAGGTCCTGGCGGCGCAGGGCCGCAACCAAGCGATGCCGGTCCAGCGCACGCGCCGCCTCATCGCGATGGCGCGCGGCGGCGGTCGGATACAGCCCCAGCGCCGCGCGCTCATGGATGTCGACGCCTTGCCACCAGCTCTTCAGCGGCGGCAGATCGTGGGTGCCGGCGCCGGCGGCGGCGAGGGGCGGGTAGGCCGTGGGCGATTTGAACCGGTCGCCCGCGCCGCGCTCGAACATCAGGATGCGGCAGGACAGGATCTTTGCCCGCGCCATCCGGGGGCGGAACGCGTGCGGCACGGTGCCCAGGTCTTCGCCCACGACCAGGCACCGGTTGCGCCGGCTTTCCAGGGCCAGGATGCGGACCATGTCCTCGAACGGATAGCGGATGTAGGCGCCACGCTCGGCCGATTGTCCCTCTGGCACGAGATACAGCTGCTTCAGCCCCATGACATGGTCGATGCGCAGGGCGCCGGCATGGCGCATGTTGGCACGCAGCGCCGCGATGAACGGCTGGTAGGCCTGGGTCCTGAGCGCTAGCGGGCTATAGGCGGTCAGCCCCCAGTTCTGTCCCTGGCGGTTCAGCAGGTCCGGCGGCGCGCCGACCGAGGCGCCGGTGATGTAGCTGTCGGGCGCGCTCCAGGTGTCTGCACCATAAGGATCGGCGCCGATCGCCAGGTCGCGATAGATACCGATCGACAGGCCCGCCGTCCTGGCTGCCTGGCCCAGCTGTCGGTCCGCCTCCCACTGCAGATACTGGTGATAGAGGATTTCGTCCTCATGGGCGGCGGCGAACCGTGGCGTATCGGCGCCGTCGGCCGAACGAAGCCCGTCCGGCCAATCCTTCCAGGCGAAGCCGGTATGGTCGAGATGATGGGACTGCAGCGCGTGAAACTGGGCGAACCGGACCAGCGGCTGGCCCAACTCCTGCTGAAATCGTCGGAACGCCTGACCGCGCTCGCTGGACGTGGACGCCAGGTGATCGTCGCGAAACGAGCGCCAGAGCAGGCGTAGGATGCCGGCCTTGAGCCGCGCCACCGCCGGATACTCAACGAGCTCGCTCGCTTGCACGTGCGCCAACTGGTCGCCGAATTCGCTGCTCGCGATGCGCTGCCGCGCCGGCTCGCAGGCCGCGAGGTCGGGCACGGCTGTGACGTCGATGTAGAGTGGATTGAGGAACAGGCGGCTGGATGGCGAATAGGGGCTGATCCGATGGGGCGCGGCAGGGAACAGGGCATGGAGCGGATTGACCCCGATCATGCTGCCGCCGCGGGCCGCCACGCCGGCGCCGATCGTGCCCAGGTCGGTGAAATCGCCGATGCCCCATTGCGTCGGCGTGCGCAGGCCGTAGAGCTGGGTCGCGAGGCCCCAATCGCGCGCTTCGGCGCCCACCGGCAGATGACACTCGCCGGGCGACGCGATGACCTGGATCGTTTCACCGTCGTCGGCAAACCGCAACCGGTGATAGCCGTCCGGCAACGCGGGCAGCGTCAGGGCACGCTCCCCTTCCGTCAGCTCGCCCTCGATGTCCCGGCCATCCTCACAGGACAGCGTCCATCGCCGGCCGACGGAGGCGTCGGGCACCGCGACCGAGGTTCCCTTGCCGGAGTCGACGACGAGCGCCGCCGGCAGCGCGGTCGATCGCGCACGCCGCTTCAGGCTGACCCGCGCGATTGCCTCCGTCTGGGCCGGAACCCCCATCGCGTCCAGCAGGGCGATCAGGCTATCGGCCGGTACGGTGTGGGGCTTGCCCCAGACGTCGCGCCACTCCGTCGCGATCCCCGCATGGGCCGCCAGTCGATGGAGCAGGGCGCGATGGACGCTCATGATTGCGCGGCTCCCTGGAGCGTGACGGAAACGAAGCGCGGGGGCAGATTTTCCACCGCCTCGTGACTGCGATAGATCAGCTCGCCGCGGCCGGGGCGTTGGGTAGCGGCGAGCGGCTCGTCGGACAGGTTGGCGAGCAGCGTCAGCTCCGCCCCGTCGAGCCGCCAGCGGACCTCGAGGCCGCCGGCGCCCAGGCGGACGAACTGACCCTGGGGACGGTCGCTGTGAGCCAGCAGCGGCGCGATGTGTTTGCGCCGCAGCGCCAGCAACTGTCGGTAGAACGCCAACATTTCGGCATGTGCCGGCTCATCGAGGGCTGGCCAGTCGAGCTTCGCCGACAGGAACGTCGCCTCGGCGAGCGGATCGGGAATGCGCGCGCGGGCCGCCTCGTCGCGGAATTCGGCGAAGCCGGCGAATTCCTTGGCGCGGCCCTTGCGCACCGCGCCCGCCAGGTCGCCGTCGAAATCGCAGAAGAACGGGAAGGGTCGGTCCGTCGCCCATTCCTCGCCCATGAACAGCATCGGCACGGCCGGACTCAGCAGCAGGATGGCGGCGGCGGCACGCAGGCTGGCGCGGTCGGCGAAGTGGGGCAGGCGCCAGCCGTAGGCGTGATTGCCCACCTGGTCGTGATTCTGGATGAAATTGACGAAGGCGCTCGGCGGCAGATCGGCCGACGGCTCACCGCGTGGGCGGCCGTCGCGATGGGGCGACGCCTCGCCCTGATAGACGAAGCCCTCGGCAAGCGCGCGACCGACCCGTGCTACCGGATCGCGGGCATAATCGTCGTAGTAGCCGCCAGCGGCTCCCGTCAGGGCCACCCGCAGGGCGTGGTGGAAATCATCGTTCCACTGGGCGTCATAGGGACCCGGACCACCGACGCCATTGCCCAGCAAGCTCGACTGGTTGCGATCGTTCTCCAGGATCAGATGGATCAACCGGCCGGGCAACTCGGTCCGAATGGTCTCCCCCAGTTCTTCCAGGATCGGCTGGGTGCTGGTGTCCTCGATCGCATGCACCGCATCGAAGCGCAGGCCGTCCAGATGGAATTCGTCCAGCCAATAGAGCGCGTTCTCGATGAAGAAGCGCCGGACGTTGGCGGCGCCGACATCGTCGAAATTGATGGCGCTGCCCCAGGGCGTATGGTGCTTGTCGGTGAAGAACCGGCTGGCATAGGCGTGCAGGAAATTGCCGGCCGGGCCGAAGTGGTTATAGACCACGTCCAGGATCACGCCGATGCCGCGCTGATGGCATTCGTCGACCAGGCGCTTCATCGCCTCCGGACCGCCATAGCGCTGGGCGGGCGCGAACGGCAGCACGCCGTCATAGCCCCAGTTCCAGCGGCCGGGGCATTCGGCCACCGGCATCAGTTCGATCAGAGTCACGCCGAGTGCCAGCAGATGGTCGAGATGCTGCGCGATCCCGGCAAAATCGCCCGCTTCGGAAAAAGTGCCGGGATGCAGCTCGTAGATGACCGCCTCGGCCCAAGGCACGCCCTGCCAGCCGCCGTCGCGCCAGTCGTAGGCATTGGGATCGACGACCGCGCTGACGGCGAGCGCGTCATCGGGTTGGCTGCGCGAGGCCGGATCGGGATAGAACGCGTCGCCGATCCGATAGCGATAGCGGGTGCCGGCGCCGGCCTCGGCGGTGGTGAGTTCGAACCAGCCGTCCGGTCCCATCATCATGGGAAACTGCCGCCCATCCGCGAATGTCAGGAACACAACCTCGGCGTCGGGCGCCCACAGGCGGAACTGGACGCCTTCCGACAGGATTTCCGCACCGAACGATAAAGGACGATGACGTCGCATCAGTTCGCCTCCCGATGAATGAACAGGACGAGCGACCGGGCCTTTAACGGGAAAGCGCGACCGGCCTCGATCTCGGTGCCGGGTTCGGCGAATCCGGTTTCGAACGCGGTATCGACGAGGGCCTCCCACCGCATCGGGCGCGGGGTCGGGGGTACCTGGAACGCGATCTCCTCATGGTGGGCATTGACCAGAACGAGAAAGCTCTTGTCGAAGTCCCGATGCCCGGTCGGACCGCGGTAGTACGAGCCCGCGCGCCCGTTCAACAGATATCCAAGGCAGCGGGCGTAGGGTTTGTTCCAATCTTCCGGCGTATATTCCCGGCCGTCAGGCGTCACCCACGTGATGTCCTTCAGCCCGTCGGACTGTTCCGCCCCGCGCAGGAACTGCGGGCGCGAGAAGACGTGATGGTCGCGGCGCAGGCGGATCAGGAATTCGACGAAGCTCTGAAAGCGCAGGCCGTCCTCGTCGACACCCTGCCAGTCGATCCAGGACAGCTCGTTATCCTGACAATAGGCGTTGTTGTTGCCTTGCTGCGTCCGGCCCAGCTCGTCACCGGCCAGCAGCATCGGCACGCCCAGCGACAACAGCAGCGCCGCCATGATGTTACGCTTCTGCCGGCGGCGCAGCGCCAGGATCTTCGGATCGTCGGTCGGTCCCTCGACGCCGCAGTTCCACGAGAAATTGGCGTCGTGGCCATCGCGGTTGCCTTCGCCATTGTCCTCGTTGTGCTTCGTGTCGTAGGAGACGAGATCCTGCAGGGTGAAGCCGTCGTGGGCGGTGACGAAATTGATCGAGGCCCAGGGCCGCCGACCATTGTAGCCGAAGATGTCGGAGGAACCGGCGAGCCGGCTGCCCATCTCTGCCAGCATGTTTTCGTCGCCCTTCCAGAAGCGCCGGACCACGTCGCGATAAGGCGCGTTCCACTCGGCCCAGCCTGGCGGGAACCCGCCGACGCGGTACCCGTCCGGGCCCAGGTCCCAGGGCTCGGCGATCAGCTTCATCTGGTTCAGGACCGGGTCCTGGCGCACCGCGTCCAGGAAGGCGCTACCGGGATCGAACGGATCCTTCTCGCGCGCCAACGTGGTCGCGAGGTCGAAGCGGAAACCGTCGACCCGCATCTCGCTGGCCCAGTAGCGCAGCGAGTCCATGACCAGTTGCAACACGCGCGGATGGTCGATGTTCAGCGTGTTGCCGGTGCCGGTATAATCGACATAGAGGCGCCGATCCTCCTTCAGCCGGTAATAGCTGGCATTGTCGATGCCGCGGAACGACAGGGTCGGTCCCAGGTGGTTGCCTTCGGCCGTGTGGTTGTAGACCACGTCGAGGATGACCTCGATTCCGGCCTCGTGCAGGCGGCGCACGGCGGTCTTCATCTCGTCGATCGAGCCGGTCGCGAGGTAGCGCGGATCGGGCGCGAAGAGGCTCAGCGAGTTGTAACCCCAGTAATTGGTCTTGCCCTGCTGGATCAGGTGGCGGTCGTTGATGAAGGCATGGATCGGCAGCAGCTCGATCGCGGTGATGCCCAGCTTGCACAGATGGTCCAGCATGCGCGGTGCCACCAGGCCTGAGAGCGTGCCACGAAAGCGTGGGTCGACTTCCGGATGCTTCTGGGTCATGCCCTTCACATGGGCCTCGAGGATGATCGTCTCGGGCCAGGGCGTGTTTGGGCGGCGATGATCGCCCCAGGAAAAGGCGCTCTCCACCACCTCGGACTTGGGAACGCCCCGCGCGTTGTCGCGCCGGTCGAAGCTCAGGTCGTCGCGCGTGCTGCTGGCGCGATAGCCGTAATGTACGTCGCTCCAGCGCAGCGGGCCGCGCAGCGACCGGGCATAGGGATCGATCAGCAGCTTGTGCCGGTTGAAGCGATGGCCGTTCTTGGGTTCGTAGGGCCCGTGGACACGATAGCCATAGAGGAGGCCCGGCCGTGCTTCCGGCAGATAGCCATGCCACGCCTGGTCGGTATATTCCGGCATCTTCAGCCGGGCCACTTCGCGCATGCCGGTCGGGTCGAACAGACACAGATCGACCGCGGTTGCATGGGCCGAGAACAGGCTGAAATTGACGCCGGCACCGTCCCAGGTCGCACCCATCGGATAGGGTTTTCCGGGCAGCAGGATCGGATTGGGTGGTGGGGCGTGATCCAGGTTCATGAAGGCTCCGCCGTGAGAATGACGGTCGCGAGCGGCGGCAAGGTGACGAGAACCGAGTAGGGGTAGCCATGCCACGGCATGGCTTCGGCCTCGACCCCGCCGGCATTGCCGAGGTCGCTGCCGCCATAGAGGCCGGAGTCGGTGTTGAGCCGTTCGGTCCAGCGGCCTTCGCGCGGCACGCCGACGCGATAGCCGTAGCGCGGCTGGGGCGTGAAGTTGCACAGCACCAGCGCCATGTGCCGGTGCCCGGCGTCGAAGCGCAGGAAGCTCAGCACACTCTGGTCGCTGTCGGTGGCGTCGACCCAGGCGAAGCCTTCGGGCAGGGCATCGAGCCGATGCAGCGCGGTCTCGCTGCGATAGAGCTGGTTCAGGTCGCGGATCAGCCGATGCACGCCGCCGTGCAGCTTGTCGTCCAGCAGGTGCCAATCGAGCTGCCCATCGTGGTTCCACTCCCGTTCCTGACCGAACTCACAGCCCATGAACATCAGCTTTTTGCCGGGATGCGCCCACATGAAGGCGTAGTAGGCGCGCAGGTTGGCGAATTTCTGCCACCGGTCGCCCGGCATCTTGGTCAGCAGCGAGCCCTTGCCATGCACGACCTCGTCATGGCTCAAGGGCAGGATGAAATTCTCGGAGAAGGCGTAGAGCAGGCCGAAGGTCAGCTTGTTGTGATGGTACTTCCGATGGATCGGGTCCAGGCTCATGTACTGGAGCGTGTCGTGCATCCAGCCCATGTTCCATTTGAAGCCGAAACCGAGGCCGCCCAGATAGGTCGGCGCCGAGACCATGGGCCACGCGGTCGATTCCTCGGCCGCGGTGGTCGCGCCCGGTGCCTGGGCGAACACCAATTCGTTGAAACGGCGCAGGAAATCGACTGCGTCGAGATTTTCTCGGCCGCCGAACTTATTGGGAACCCACTCGCCGGCCTTGCGGCTGTAGTCGAGGTAGAGCATCGAGGCGACCGCATCGACGCGCAGCCCGTCGACATGGAAATTTTCCAGCCACGACAAGGCATTGGCGATCAGGTAATTGACCACTTCGCGCCGGCCGTAATTGAAGATCAGCGTGTTCCAGTCCTGGTGGAAGCCCTGGCGCGGATCGGCGTGCTCGTAGAGGTGGGTGCCGTCGAACAGGCCCAGCCCATGCTGGTCGGTCGGAAAATGCCCCGGCACCCAGTCGAGCCAGAGGGCCAGGCCGGCCTGGTGGCAGGCATCGACGAAATACCGGAAATCGTCTGGCGTGCCGAACCGGCTGGTCGGCGCGAACAGTCCGATCGGCTGATAGCCCCACGAACCGTCGAACGGATATTCGGAGACCGGGAGCACTTCGATATGGGTGAAGCCCAGGTTCGCGACATAAGGCACCAGCCGTTCGGCCAGCTCGCGATAGCTGAGCGGGCGGCCATCCTCGTGGCGTGCCCAGGAGCCCAGCTGCACCTCGTAGATCGAGATCGGTGCCTCGCGCGCATTGCGCTCGGCCCGCGCCTTCATCCAGGCCGCATCGCGCCAGGCATGAGCCGGGGCGGCGGCCACGACGGACGCGGTCGCGGGCGGGTGCTCCGCCTGCAAGGCGAGCGGGTCGGCCTTGAGCGGCAGCACCGCGCCGTTTGCTCCCTGGATTTCGTATTTATACGCCGTGCCCGCGGCTACGGAAGGAATGAACAGGTCCCACACGCCGGCACCCGGATGCTTGCGCATCGGATGGCGACGGCCGTCCCAGTCGTTGAAGCCGCCGACGACGCTGACCGCCCGCGCGTTCGGCGCCCAGACGGCGAAGCCCACGCCATCGACCCCGTCGACGGTCATCGGATGGGCGCCGAGCTTGCTGAACGCCCGCTGATGGGTGCCTTCGCCCAGCAGATGCAGGTCGATCTCGCCCAGCACCGGACCGAACTTGTAGGGATCCTCGAAATCGACGATGCGATCCCCGGCATGGGCGCGCAGGCGATAGTTGAAGCGCGCCCGCTTGCCGAGGTTGCCCTCGAACAGCCCGTCGGCGGTCTTGCGGTCGAGGGGGGCGATCTCTTCGCCGCTCGCCGCATCGATCGCGGTCAGGGTGTCGGCCCACGGTACGAAGGCGCGCAGCACCAGGGCGCCGCCCGTCTCGTGCAGGCCCAGGAAGCCGAACGGGTCGGCACGGAAGGATTCGTCGAGGCGCTCGGCAACGGACGTCATGGGCGCTCCTCGTTCGGGTTGGTCAGGAGATCGACGATCCCCTGGATCGGAATGCCCAGCCAGGCTGGCCGGTTGGCGAGTTCGTAGCCGATTTCGTAGAGCGCCTTGTCGATCAGCATCAGCTCGATCAGCGCGCGCGCGCCGGCCGCATCGGCGGGCCAGCAGGCAGCCCCCTCGATGGTGCTGCGATAGGCGGACATGAAGGCCGTGATCGACCGGTCGCGCCAGTCGCGGCACATCGTCTCCAGCGCCGCGCTGTCGACCGACGGCAGATCGGTCGCAGCGCGCACGGCGGCCGCGGCGGCATAGTCGATCGAGCGGATCATGCCGGCGACGTCCTTCAACGGCGTGTGCTTGCGCCGGCGCTCCTCGGTCGATTTCTTGGGCTCGCCCTCGAAATCGATGATCGCGAAGTCGTTCTGGGCGACCAGCACCTGGCCCAGATGATAGTCACCGTGCAGCCGCGTCTTGACCGCGGCGATCTTCGCGGTCCGGGCTTCGTCGATCCGGGCCAGCAGCGTGTTGCCCAGGTCAAGCAGGCGGGCGACCGCCGGGTCGGGCGTCGTGGCCTGCTGCGTCGCCAGGCGCTCCAGCATCGCCTCGGCACTCGCCCGCGTCTCCTGGCGCCATTCCTCCAGATCGTCGGTGGTGATCGGTTCCGGCGCGAAAGCGGGCTCGGTCTCGCCGGTTGGGCACAGCGCCCGATGCAACTCGGCGGTCTGGTGGCCCAGCCGGCCCATCATTTCCAGGATATAGGCATGGGGATCCGATACCGGGATCTGCGCATCGGCCGGCTGGCCGGCGCCGCCCCAGCGCTCCTGGAACGCCCGCTTCAGATGGTCCTGGGCATAGGACCATGCATCGCCCTGGTTGGCGACATAGCCGGTGAGCACGCCCAGCGCCGTCATCGCACCGTCGCTGCCCGCCTGCTCGATGGTGCCGAGCAGGGGTGGGGTGCCGCCATAACCGGCCTCTTCGGTCAGGAAACGGCACATCTCGATCTCGGGATGGATGCCGTCTTCCAGGCGGCGATAGAATTTCAGCACGCCGTAATCCTGCACGGCGACCGAACTGTTGGATTGTTCGACGCCGAGCTGGCGGATCGCCGGCTCCTTGGGGAACGGCCGCTCGGCGAATTTCGAGGTCGGCCGGAATTGTGCCGTGCCGCCGCTGCGGAACGGCAGGTCGCGGCCGGCACCGATCGCGTCGATGACGGCCAGCGCCCACCCGGGATGGATGCCACCGTCGAACAGCGCGCCTTCGGCCCGGAAGCGCCGGATATGGGCGAGCGTGGTCGGCTGGACCGCGACCCGCGTTTCCGCATTCGGCGCGCCCCAAACCAGGCCCAGCGGCATCTGGTAACGCTGGGTCCGGCCGTCCTCGAGTGCGACATCGACGATCGCCAGGCTCCAGGCCTCCTCGGCATCCTGGCGCGGCAGATCGGCCGCATCCGCGATCTTGGCGGACGCGATGCCGACGTCCTTGGCGGCGAACCAGCGCTGGGTCGGCAGGAACTGGCGCAGCACCGTGCGACCCAGCTCCGAAGCCGCGGCCCCGGTCAGAAACTCGTCCCAGCCGCTGCGCAGCACCAGGGTGACCGGTTCGATGCCGCTGTTGCGGCCAGCCTCGACCATGGCAAGCCCACCCTCGATCTGGCCGGGTTCCAGCAGCTTGAACCAGAAGAAGCTATGCCCCGCCATGGTCAGCTGGTACGGCCGGTCGCCGATCGGGGGAAAGGTCGACAGGCCGAGCAGCTCGACCGGGAAGCGCCCGCGATAGGGCGACAGGTCGAGTTCGACCGACTGCGCCGCGCGCGACAGGTTGATGACGCACAGCACCAGCTCGTCTTCGAAGCTGCGGATATAGGCCAGCACCTTGCGGTTGTGCGGATAAAGGAAGATCAGCTTGCCGCGGCCCATCGAGCGCAGATCGCGCCGGACCGCCATCAGCCGGCGCATGGAATTCAGCATCGAGGTCGGCGACCGGCTCTGCGCCTCGACATTGACCGACAGGAAGCCGTATTCCGGATCCTGCACCGGCGGCAGGAACAGGCGGGCGGGGTCGGCACGGGAGAAGCCGCCGTTCCGGTCGGGCGACCATTGCATCGGCGTGCGGACGCCGTCGCGGTCCCCCAGATAGACGTTGTCGCCCATGCCGATCTCGTCGCCGTAATACAGCACCGGCGTCCCGGGCATCGACAGCAGGATCGAGTTCAGCAGGTCGATCCGGCGGCGGTCGTTCTGCATCAGCGGCGCCAGGCGCCGGCGGATGCCGAGGTTGATCCGCATGCGGCGGTCGCCGGCATAGAAATCCCACAGATAGTCGCGCTCGCGGTCGGTCACCATCTCGAGCGTCAGCTCGTCGTGGTTGCGCAGGAAGATCGCCCATTGGCACCCCTCCGGGATGTCCGGGGTCTGGCGCATGATGTCGGTGATCGGATGGCGGTCTTCCTGGGCGACCGCCATGTAGATGCGCGGCATCAGCGGGAAATGGAATGCCATGTGGCATTCGTCGCCCTTGCCGAAATAGGGCAGCACGTCTTCGGGCCATTGGTTGGCCTCGGCCAGCAGCATCTTGTCGGGATACGAGGCCTCGATCTCGGCGCGCAGCGTGCGCAGGATCGCATGGGTTTCCAGCAGGTTCTCGTTGTTGGTGCCCTCGCGCTCGATCAGGTAGGGCACGGCATCGAGCCGCAACCCGTCGACGCCCAGGTCCAGCCAGAAGCGCATGACGTTGATGACGGCGCGGACCACCGCCGGATTGTCGAAGTTCAGGTCGGGCTGATGGGAATAGAAGCGGTGCCAGTAATAGGCCTGCGCCACCGGATCCCAGGCCCAGTTCGACGTCTCGGTGTCGCAGAAGATGATCCGCGTGTCCTGGTAGCGTTGGTCCGTGTCGGACCAGACATAGAAATTGCGATGGTTCGAGCCGGGCTTGGCACTGCGCGCGCGCTGGAACCAGGAATGCTGGTCGGAGGTATGGTTGATCACCAGCTCGGTGATGACGCGCAGTCCGCGGCGATGGGCTTCGCGCACGAAGATCTTGAAATCGTTCATCGTGCCGTAGGATGGATTGACGTCTTTGTATTCGGCGATGTCGTAGCCATCGTCGCGCAGCGGCGAGGGGTAGAACGGCAACAGCCAGATCGCCGTGACGCCCAGGTCCTGCAGATAGTCCAGCTTCTGGGTCAGGCCGGCGAAATCGCCGATGCCGTCATTGTTGGAATCGTAGAACGACTTGATGTGCAGTTCATAGATGACGGCGTCCTTGTACCAGTCGCGCTCGACCAGGATCTGTTCGGTCGTGCGTGCCGAGGCTTCCATCAATTCGGGCTTCTTTTCTCGGCTGCTCATGACTCAGCTCCAACGGGCCGGATGCGCAAGATCATCGCGGGGTAGGTTTCGGGATCGAGCAGGATCGCGTGCCGGGCACCGGTCCAACGGCGGCGCTCGCCGGTGAACAGGTCCTCGGTCTCGAAGCTGCCGTCCCAGGGCAGGCCCATGGCATCCATGGGGAAGACGATCTCGCTGCGCGCGACACGCTTGGGATCGAGCGTCACGGCCACGAATACCTGCTCGGTCCGATCGGCCGTCATCTTGCTGTAGAACAGCACGTCGTCGTGGGTCGCTTCGTGGAAGCGCAGATTGTCGAACAAGCGCAATGCCGGGCTATCGTGGCGCAGGCGGTTGATGCGCGCGATCTCGTCCTTGATGTTGCCGGGCCGATCCCAATCCCAGACCTTGTACTGGTACTTCTCGGAATTGAGGAATTCCTCCTTGCCCGGCACCGGTTCGGCCTCGCACAGCTCGTAGCCGTTGTAGAGGCCGTAGACCGGCGAGAGCGTCGCGGCCAGCACCAGGCGGATGACGAAACCGGCGCGTCCGCTGGTCTGCAGGTAGGAGGGCAGGATGTCCGGCGTGGTCGGGAAGAAGTTGGGTCGGTAATATTGCGCCGACTCGCCGACGGTCAACTCGGTCAGATAGTCGATGATCTCGCGTTTGTCGTTGCGCCAGGTGAAATAGCTGTAGGACTGGCTGAAGCCGATCTTGGCCAGGCGCCGCATCATCTTGGGCCGGGTGAACGCCTCGGCCAGGAACAGCACGTCTGGTGCCGTGCTGCGGATGTCGGCGATCAGCCATTCCCAGAAGGCGACGGGCTTGGTGTGCGGATTGTCGACGCGGAAGATCTTGACGCCCTCGTCGACCCAGAACCGGATCACGTCGCGCAGCGCCTCCCACAGCCCCTTCCAGTCCGGCTGGTCGAAGTCGACGTTGACAATGTCCTCGTACCGCTTCGGCGGGTTCTCGGCGAACTTGATCGTGCCGTCGGGACGGCGCTTGAACCAGCCGGGATGCTCGGTCAGCCACGGATGGTCCGGCGCGCATTGCACGGCGAAATCCATCGCCACTTCCATGCCATGGTCATGGACCGCGCGGACGAAGCCGCGGAACTCGTCGATCGTGCCGATGTCCGGATCGATCGCGTCGTGGCCGCCAGCCGTGCTGCCGATGGCATAGGGGCTGCCGGGTTCGCCGGGCGCCGCCGTCGTGCTGTTGTTGCGACCTTTGCGGTTGACCATGCCGATCGGGTGGATCGGCACCAGATAGACCACATCGAAGCCCAACTCGCGGATCTCCGGCAGGCGGGCGGCGCAATCGGCAAAGCTGGCCGCCTTGGTCGGGTCCGTGCCCTGGCTGCGTGGGAACATCTCGTACCAGGCGGCGAAGCGGGCCCCTTCGCGATCGACCATCACCCGGCCGACCGGTTCCTGGAACGTCAGGTCGCCATGGTCCGGCACCCGCGCCATGGCCAGCGCCACGCGATTGGACAGCATGAATTCCGCCCGGACCGGCTCGTCCAGGGTCAGGGCATGGTCCTTGATGTCGCGCAGTCGGCTCGCGTCCTCGCCCTCGGCGCGCTCGATCGCCGCCGCCAGCAATTCGCGGCCCTCGATCAATTCCAGGCCGATCGCCCGGCCGGCGGCGCGCTTCTTCGCGACCTCGTCGCGCCAGCTCGCGAAATGATCGGTCCAGGCCCCGACCGCAAAACGCGCGTCGCCGATCCGGTCGAGCGTGATGCGCCCGGCCCAGCGGTCGTTGTCGACATGGTGCATCGGCGCGATCCGCCAGGCGCCGGAATCCTGCGAGCGGAGCCAGAGTGCAGCGGCGATCTTGTCGTGGCCGTCACGGAAGATATCGGCCGAAACCTCCAGGGTTTCGCCGACGACCCGCTTCACCGGCAATCGGCCGCCGTCGAGTTCCGGGGTGACCCGCTCGATGATGATCCGGCTCGGCCGATCGGGCGCGGCGGGCAGTTCGGCGGGGCCGAACAGGCGCTCGTGTTCGTAGGCGATCCTCACCAGGCGGATCTCGCCCGCGTCGAGCAACAGGGGCGAGGGCGGCAAGGTCGTCGGTGACGCGCCGGGCGTCACGTCGTGGCTTTCGATCCCATCCCTTTCGATCGCCCCCAGCAGCGCATCGAAATCGACCGGCTGCGGCGCCGATCCATCGGTATTGATCAGGATCAGCAGCCCGTCGTCCCTAATACCGGTCTCACGCAGGATCGCGGTCACGGAGGGCGTTCCGCTATCGAGCCTGGTCATCGGGCCTTCTTCGTTCAGGCTCGGCAGCAGCGCTTTCAGGCGGTTGATTTCGGCGATCATCGCGTCATCGTGTCCGAGCCAGGTCGCGGGCACCAGCCAGCCGGTCGAGAGCGTCGCCGCCATCATCAGCCGTCGCCGACGGATCCGGTCGGTATCGGTCGGATCCGCCGGCATGCCCGGCAGATCGGGGAACCCCAGCGAGCCGGCGACGGGACGGGTAGCAGCTTGCTGATCCAGGAACCAGGGCTCTCGCCCGTCCCACCAGCGGACGCTATTCAACAGCAGGTCGAACCCGGCGCCGCGCAACGACTGGGCGCGGTTCGCATCGCCGCCCAGCGTCTCGGCCGCGAACACGGCCTGGGGTGCGATCGCGCGGGCCGCGCCGATCACGTGGCGCCATTCGGCCGATGCCAGACGGTCGGCCGAGACGGCGAGGAAGCCGTCCACCCCGATCGCCAAGTCCTCATGCACCCGGTCCAGCGCCGTGGAGGCATCTGGCGGCAATGCCACCATGACGCGCAGGCCGGCCGCCTTGGCGGCCTCGGCCAGGCGGGCGAGCCCGCCCCGATTCTCGGCCGCGGCCGGGTCGAACAGAGCCACCATGGTGAAACCCAGGGCGGCGATCGCCGGCAACTGGTCCGAGGCCGCGGCATCGTCTGTGAGAGTGGAGAGGGCGAGGATGCGAGGAGCCGTCTGCATGTTCGCCTTTCGGTTTGGAATGGGTAAGCGCAGGAAGCCGTTGCGACGGCTGCCAACCACTCTCCAAACCGACCGCGACGGGCGTCGGTTCCATCAAATATTTCCGGAACCCTTTCGCTGCGCTCGATTTCCAGCGACGAAACGCGTCGTTCACGGGAACGATCGGTGCCGTCGCGGTTTCGAAAGGCAGGAGGATTTATCGATGTCTCTACCGTCCGAACAGCCGACGCCGCCGCCCCAGCCACCGGGTCCCGACATTCCGCCGCTGGTCACGCCACCGCCGATCGAGCCGACGTCGCCCGACGTTCCCTCGGAATCGCCGGGCACGCCGCCGATGCCCGAACCGGTCAAATACTAGGGGCGGGCGGCCGCGGTCGCAGTACCGGCACCGATCGGAACCGCGGTCGCCGCCTTGATTTCCTTCAGGACGAACATCGTATGCATTTCCTTGATGCCGGGTAGGCGACGGATAATCGTCATCGCGAATTCGGCATAGGCATCGAGGTCGGCCGCGACGACCTGTAGAAGGAAATCCGACTCCCCGGCCACGGAATAGCAGGCGATCACCTGTTCCAGTTCGCGGACATCATGTTCGAAGCGTTGGGCTTCGTCATGCGAATGCGTGTCGATCAGGACGCGCACGAAGGCCAGAACGCCGAGGCCAACGGCCCGGCGATCGACGACCGCCTGATAGCCGCGGATCACGCCGCTCTCCTCCAGTCGCTTGACGCGTCGCCAGCATGGCGACGCCGACATGCCGACCCGCTCCGCCAGTTCCTG